>JAAYLY010000019.1 GCA_012521625.1 Tissierellia bacterium
AAAAGTTTGATTTAGCTCTTTTGCTGACTATATTAGTCTTTGAACTGACAAGGATAAATCCTTGTATGGTTAATTCAAAGTACCTCACACTGTTTAATTTTTAAGGTTCTGTGTCCGCCTCTCTCGAAGCGACTTCTATAGCTTAACATAAATTTTATTTTATGTCAACCACTTTTTTTATTTTGTTGGCGGCTTTTGTAAATTGTTTTTAGAGCCAACGTTTAATATCATACACCTTTTAAATTAAATAGTCAATAGTTTTTTGTAAAAAATAATATTCATTATAAGCTTCCATATAAGTGCCAACTAACTAAATGTAACCTTTCCTAACTGCCTATAACTAGTCCTTTTACAATATCATAGTTTTCTGTGCTTCCTTCCTTAACTTCTCGATTACCCTCTTCTCGATCCTGGATACGGTCATCTGAGATATGTCTAAGTCTTCTGCTATACTCACCTGGGTCTTCTTGTTGAAATACCTATCGATCAATATCCGTCTTTCAATTTCATTTAAGATTTTTAAGGTCTTATTTAGAAAATCGTTATTTTCAACCTTTGTAAAATATTCATCTTCTTCACCTATTAACTCAGCTAAATTTATGTCCTTGTCGTCATTGTCCGAGTCAAAGGTTACATCTAAAGACTGGGGGGTATATACCTTGCTTGCTTCCATGGCTTCTAATACTTCTTCCTCTGTACAATTCAAATATTCAGCGATATCTTCTACTGTCGGTGACCTTTGTAAAGTTTGACTTAAATAGATTTTAGAGTTGTTTATCTTTTTCGATAGCTCTTGGATCCTCCTAGGTACTCTAATTGTCCAACCCTTATCCCTGAAGTATTTTTTTATTTCCCCAATGATGGTGGGAGTTGCAAAACTTGAAAATTCATATCCCTTATCTATGTCATACCTATCAATGGCATATATAAGTCCTATACAGGCCACTTGATAGATATCATCGTAGTCTATCCCTCTGTTGGAATACTTTTTAGCTAAAATTTCTGCTATATATAGGTGTCTTTCTATTAGTTCATCCCTAAGCTTCTGATCCTTATTCTCCTTATATTGTTTAAATAGGGCTTTTATTTTTTCCTTATCTACCCTTTTTTCCTCATTTTCAGAGTAGCTACTATTTGTCATAACTACCATCCTTTATTCAATATATTTGATCATAACTATACCTTCTTCTGAAAACTTAACTTCATCCATTAAGGATTTGATAATAAACAAGCCCAATTCCAATTCTTTAGCATCCACTTCTTCAATTTCAATTACATCCTTTACCCTAATTATTAGGCTATCATCATATACTTCATAAGCTATGGAAATCTCTTCTTTATCCTTCTGATTGATAACATTTACACAGGCTTCTCCAATGGATACTTTAATATCTTCTATTTCATCTATACTTAAATTAAGGTTAGAGGCTATAGCTGATGTAGTCAATCTCACTAAACTTATATAATCAGGCTTACATGGTATATTTAAATATATATTATCCTTAGTCATCATTTTCACCTCTAATAGTGAAAAGCTTATCTAGTTCGGTAATATCGAATAATTTCCTAATATTGGTTTTTAAATTAGTTAAGATTATTTTATATTCAGTATCCTTAATTACCTTTAAAATGCTTATTAGAGCACCTAGACCAGTACTGTCGATATATTCTAGTTTAGATCCATCTATATAAATGTCAGCTTGATATTCTTCAAAGGAATCCATAACCCTTTCCTTAAACTTATTTGAAGTATATATGTCTATATCACCTTGAGGCATTACTAATATTTGATCCTTATCCTTATCGTACCTTATATCAACCTTTAATGACATTGTTTAACCCCCTTTACTTTTCGTATACATAAATAATTCTATAATAAAAAAGTATTAAAGTAAAGTGCCACAGCCCCTTAAGTACTTGAAATTAACAGAAAAACTAGGGCTTTATAAACCCTAGTTTTATTAAAAATTATATTAATCTTCTACATATTTAGCCACTGCTACCACCGTATCATCGTCCATCTTCATAAGGGTAACCCCTTGGGTATTCCTACTCATAGTAGATATATCTTGACCTTTAATCCTTATGATGGAGCCTGATTGGGATATCATCATAATTTCATCACCTTCATCTATGACCTTAGCTGAAACCACAAATCCTGTCTTCTCCCTTATATTATAGGTGATTACTCCCTTACCAGCCCTAGTTTGTGGCCTATACTCTGAAATTGGGGTCTTCTTACCGAATCCTCTTTCAGTTACCACCACTAGGTATTTATCATCTTCCACCAGGTCCATTGCTACTACTTCATCATCTTCCTCTAGGCTAATGGCCTTTACTCCAGTAGCAGTCCTACCCATTGGACGGACATCTTCTTCATTAAACCTTATGGCCATTCCCTTTCTCGTTACCACTATTATGTCCCTATCACCTTCAGTTTCCCTGACACCAATAAGCTCATCCTTATCCCTAAGGGTGATAGCTATGATTCCATTCTTCCTTATATTCCTTAGTTGGTCTAACTTAGTCTTCTTAGCTAAGCCATTTCTAGTAACGAAGAAGAGATTCTTTTCAGGATTATAGCTATCCATAGGTATAACAGCCGTTACCTTTTCATCCCTTTCTAGGCTTAACAGGTTGACTATGGCCGTACCCCTAGCCTGCCTTCCACCTTCAGGGATTTCATAGGCCTTCAACATATAGGCCTTACCCTTATTGGTGAAGAAGAGGATCATATCATGGGTAGAGGTTATGAATAAGGATTCTACAAAGTCCTCATCTCGGGTAGATAAACCTGCTATTCCCTTTCCACCTCTTTTTTGGGTTTTATAGGTAGCTTCTGGCGTTCTCTTAATATATCCATAGCGTGTAAGGGTTATGACCACATCTTCCTCGGGGATCATGTCCTCTATGCTAATTTCTCCATCCTTAGGTATAATCCTAGTCCTTCTATTATCTCCATACTTTTCCTTAATCTCTAAAAGTTCTTCTTTGATTAAGTTGTCTAACAGCCTTTGATTAGCTAGGATCTCCCTCAATCTATTGATTTCCTTAATTAGATTTGCATATTCCTCATCTAGCTTATCCCTTTCTAGACCTGTAAGCCTTCTCAATCTCATATCTAAGATGGCTTGTGCTTGTCTATCGGAAAGGCCGAATTTAGTCATCAAGTTTTCCTTAGCCGTTGCATCGTCCCTGGATCCTCTTATTATACTGATTACCTCATCTATATGGTCTAAGGCTATCCTTAAACCTTCTACAATATGGGCCCTATCTTCAGCTTTATTTAGCTCAAATTGGGTCCTCCTAGTGACTACTTCCCTTTGATGTTTTATATATAGGTTTAGTAGCTCCTTAAGGTTTAGGATCTTAGGCTCTCCATCTACTAAGGCCAACATAATTACTCCAAAGGTAACCTGCATTTGTGTCATCTTGTAGAGATTATTTAACACAATCTTAGGTATAACATCCCTTTTTAATTCTATAACTATCCTTAAGCCTTCCCTATCGGATTCATCCCTTAAATCGGAAATTCCTTCAATCTTCTTATCCCTTACTAGCTCGGCTATCTTGGTAATCAAATTAGACTTATTTACCTGGTATGGGATTTCTGTAACTATTATCCTATTCCTTCCCTTGCTGGCTTCCTCAATTTCAGCCACTGCCCTAATGGTGATCTTACCCCTACCAGTCCTATAGGCCCTCTTTATTCCATCCTTTCCTAAGATAAAGGCACCTGTTGGGAAATCCGGACCCTTAATCTTTTCCATCAACTGATCCAGTGTAGCATCTGGATTATCGATTAAGAGGATAGTAGCATCTATTGCCTCCCTCAGGTTGTGGGGTGGAATATTAGTAGCCATACCTACGGCTATACCTGAAGATCCGTTTACCAGTAGGTTTGGAAATCTACTAGGCAGGACTACCGGTTCTTTTAATGTTTCATCGAAGTTAGGCATAAAATCGATGGTTTCCTTATCTATGTCCCTGAGCATCTCCATGGCTAATTGGGACATCCTCACTTCCGTATAACGCATGGCTGCAGCACTGTCACCATCGATAGAGCCAAAGTTACCATGACCATCTACAAGGGGATATCGTGTATTAAAGTCCTGTGCCAACCTAACCATTGCATCGTATACGGAGCTATCACCGTGTGGATGATACTTACCCAGTACGTCCCCTACTACCCTGGCAGACTTCCTATAGGCTTTAGTAGCATCCATGCCCAGTTCGCCCATGGCATATAGGATCCTTCTATGGACAGGCTTTAAACCGTCCCTTACATCTGGCAAGGCCCTACTTACTATTACACTCATGGCATAATCGAGATAGGATTTCTTCATCTCATCTACAATATTAACATCTATTATCTGATTATTTACCTTATCCATAATTTCCTCCTATATGTCTAAGTTTTTAACTAATTTAGAATTCAGCTGTATGAATTCCCTTCTCGGTTCTACCTTGTCGCCCATGAGAGTTGTAAATATAGCATCAGCTTCTAATGCATCTTCTGTACTTACTCTTTTTAAAATCCTGGTTTCAGGATTCATGGTAGTCTCCCATAATTGTTCTGGGTTCATCTCTCCAAGACCCTTATATCTCTGGATGCTATAATTGGTCCTTCCAATTTCATTTAACTTCTCATCTAATTCCTCGTCACTGTAAACGTAGTATTCCTTCTTGCCCTTAGTGATCTTATATAGGGGTGGCTGGGCTATATAGACATTGCCATTGTCCAACAATTCTCTTAGATACCTATAGAAGAAGGTCAACAACAAGGTCCTAATATGAGCACCATCCACGTCGGCGTCCGTCATTATTATAATCTTTCCATATCTAAGCTTGTTTATATCGAAATCGCTACCTATACCGGTACCAAAGGCCGTTACCAAGGTCCTTATCTCTTCTGAGCTTAGGATCTTGTCAAGTCTAGCCTTTTCAACGTTTAGAATCTTACCCCTAATGGGTAGGATAGCTTGGAAGTACTTATCCCTACCCTGCTTAGCACTACCACCGGCGGAGTCCCCTTCCACTATGAAGACCTCCGTCTCTTCCACATTATTGGATTGACAGTCTGCCAGCTTACCAGGTAGGGTGGTATTGTCTAGAATACTCTTTCTCCTAGTCAATTCCCTAGCCTTCCTGGCTGCATCCCTAGCCCTTTGGGCATTTATAGCCTTTTCTATAATAGCCTTTGCTACCCTTGGATTTTCCTCAAGGTAGGCGCTTAAAAAATCATAGGTTAGGGTCTCAACTATCCCACGTATTTCGCTATTACCTAATTTGGTCTTAGTTTGACCTTCAAACTGAGGTTCTGGTAATTTTACTGATAAAACAGCGGATATACCTTCTCGAACGTCTTCTCCTGCTAGGTTATCATCCTTTTCCTTAATGTGGTTGTACTTCCTACCATAGTCATTCATAGCCCTAGTTAAGGCAGTACGAAAACCGGATAGGTGGGTTCCACCTTCTGTTGTATTTATATTGTTGGCAAAGGTAAAGACATTCTCCGAATAAGAATCGGTATATTGCATAGCAAGTTCAACCATTGCCCCATCCTTTTCTCCCTCAAAATATATAATATCCTTGTGAAGGGGAGTCTTATTTCTATTGATGTATTCTACGAAGGACTTTATCCCCCCCTCATAGAAGAATTCCTTCTTCTTATTAGCCCTTTTATCTTCTAGGGTGATTTTTACCCCCTTGTTTAAGAAGGCCATTTCCCTAAATCTATATTCAAGGGTTTCAAATTCGAACTTTATGGTCTCAAAGATTTCAGCATCAGGTTTAAAGTGGATGGTAGTACCTGTTTCACTACTATCCCCGATTATTTCTAGTTCACTTACAGCTTCTCCCCTACTAAATTCCTGCCTATATTCCTTATTATTCCTTCTTACTTTAACCACCAGCCATTCTGACAAGGCATTTACTACTGAGATACCAACACCATGTAGTCCTCCAGATACCTTATAGGCTGAGTTATTAAATTTTCCACCAGCGTGTAGGATAGTCAATACAGTTTCTACCGTTGACTTTCCAGTCTGAGGATGGGTTTCCACCGGAATACCGCTACCATTGTCTGCTACTGAAATGGAATTATCCTCATATATGATAACCTCTATAGTATCACAGATACCAGCTAATGCTTCATCTATACTATTATCTACAACTTCATAGACTAAATGATGTAATCCCTTAGGACCGGTACTCCCGATATACATACCCGGTCTTTTTCTAACAGGATCTAAACCAGTTAATACCTGAATTTCACTGGCAGTATATTGTCTATCCTTATTTCCGTTAGTCATCTATTTTCCTCCATTCCTACTCATATGAATATATCCTTCTTAACAAAGATGTTGAGGATATATTTGAAGTATATAGTTTATATTGATTTCTCTTCTTTCTAGAACTTCCATCTTCTGAAGTTATGATATATGTCTTTACTTGTCCATTTGTATAGTTTACCAATCGATTATCTTTTATAAGTTTTTCTATCAATTGACTGTTCTCCTTAGATGATAAAACAGTTTCCACATCTAAAACTGCTACTATATCCTTCTCAAAAATAGTAATATTTTCTCCCAAGTGTATAATCATAAACAACTCCCCATCTTTAATTTTCCATCTTCTATATGATATATGGTCTTATCGAGATTTTCCATGGATTTTATATTTTCACCATCCGTTAGGGTTATAAAGGTCTGCATCTTGCCAAAAAATTTTACTAGATAATTTCTACGCTCATCATCTAGCTCAGAAAAAACATCGTCCAATAAGAGTACTGGATAGGAACCTATCTCATTTCTAATCAATTCCACCTCTGATAAAACCAAGGACAGGACCACCGTCCTCTGCTGGCCTTGGGAGCCAAAAATCCTAGCATCCTTACCATCTAGGTAGGCGATAAAATCCTCCCTATGGGGCCCTATTGAAGTGGTTCCATATTCCAAGTCCCTGTCCATATTCTTTTTTAACAGCTCCAAATATGCATCTTCTATCCTTTCCCGATCCATATCAAGTGCCAGTTGACAATCATATTTGATAGTTAGGTCTTCCCTATTATTGGTGATCTGACGGTGTATATCCCTAGCTAAGGCATTTAACGCATTTAGGAATCTATTTCTCTCCATTAAGATGCTTGTACCAACTTTAGCTATCTGCACATCAAATAAATCTAATAAACTTTTGGCATCTCCCTTAAACTTATTAGATTTAAGCAAGTTGTTCCTTTGGTATAAGATTTTTTTATATCTACTTAGATTATAACTGTAAATTGGTCGAAGCTGGGATATGGCATTATCTATAAAATTTCTTCTTTCCTGAGGACCACCTTTTATGATTTTTAGATCATCTGGAGAAAATAAAACCACATATAAACCACTTTCTAATTCCCTAAAGCTCTTTAGTTCATTCCTATTTATCCTTATCCTTTTAGGCTTTTCTTTTTGTAATTTTATTTCAATTAGTTTCTTATAATTTCCTAGCTTGATATTGGCAGCTATGTAAGCTTGATCTTTTTTTAAGTTTATAATTTCCCTATCCCTATTGGTTCTGAAGGACCTTCCTGTTGCACACATATATATGGATTCAATTAGATTAGTCTTGCCCTGGGCATTCTTCCCAATAAAGATATTTATATTCTTATTAAGTTCTATATAGAGATCCTGGTAATTACGTATGTTAATAAGCCTTAGATTTTCTACATTCAAAAAATACACCCCTTAAGGTAGCCGTTAACGATATTTGTTTAACATAGCTATTATATCATAATTAATATAGTTAAACAAATGTTCGGATAAATTTCATATTGAAGAAAGGATAAAATACTGGAAAGCCCATATAAGGAACTTTCCAATTTTACCAAGTTCATATGATTTTATAACTATCATTATCGGCGATTTCTACAATATCTCCCACCTTTAACTTCCTACCTCTTTCAGTACATACATTTCCGTTAACTTTAACCTGTCCTTCTTTTATTAAGAGTTTTGCATGGCCACCAGTCTGGGCCAGATTTATAAACTTTAAAAACTGATCTAATTTTATAACTTCCGTTTCTATCCTTATCTCTTTCATCATCATCCCTCTAATAATCTTCTTGAGCTAATCTAACAGGTAGTACTAGATATATATAACTATCATCTTCTACCCCATTTATTATACATGGATTTAAGCTTCCCATAAAGTTTAATTCTATTCTTTCAGTGTCGATTACCTTAATACCTTCCAATAGGTATCTAGAATTAAAGGCTATATTTAGATTATCACCATTTTGGATAGATTCTATTTCCTCATATACGTTACCTATTTCAGAATTGGACCTGATAACTACCCTATTATCACTTACATTTAGCTTTACTAGATTAGCCTTTTCTTCCTTAGCAAGTAGGGATGCCCTTTCTAAACTGTCCTGCAGTTGCTTACGATTTACTATCACCCTAGTCTTATGATCATCCCTAATTATATCCCTATAGTTAAAGAACTGTCCTTCTAATAATCTAGAATAAACTATAGTATCCCCTAGGTTAAATACTATATGGCCTGAAGCAATATTAATCTTTAGATCTTCTTCCGTATCTTCTAAAATCTTATTAAGCTCATTTAAGGATCTTCCAAGGATTATGGCCTTAGTAGGTAGGTCCGAATTAGTTGGTAGCTTCTTTAGAGCTAACCTGTATCCATCTAGGGCTACGAAGGAAATCTGTCCATTGGAGATCTCCAATAGGACACCTGTTAAGGATGGTCTAGTCTCATCCTGTGAAGTGGCAAAGACAGTCTGTTTGATTACAGCCTTTAAAATATCAGTAGGTAGTGAGAAGGTTTCACTTTCAACTATTAGTGGTAATTCTGGATAATCTTCACCAGGATTACCAGCAATATTAAACTCAGAATTTCCACACCTAATATTTATATTATTGTTTACCACTTCTATGTGGATAAGTCCTGCTGGCAATTTTTTAACTATATCCCCAAATATTCTAGAATTAACAACAATGGATCCTTCCTCTAGTACTTCACAATCCACAAAGGTTTCAATACTGATTTCCAAATCCGTTCCGGTTAACTTAAGCCTATTATTAGAAGCTTCTATTAAAATTCCATCTAATATTTGTAATGTGGATCTAGACGAAATTCCTCTTTGAGCTATGCTTATGTGTTTTGATAAGTCCTTTTGCTCAATTGCAAATTTCATTTTTTACCTCCTCGCATATATATAAATAGATATATAGATTTCAGTAGTATTAGTAGTAGGGGTTGTTATTATGTGGATAAGTAATCCATTAATGAAAAATACCTACCTTTAGTAAGTTAATAACATGTTGATAACTCTACTATAAATT
>JAAYLY010000155.1 GCA_012521625.1 Tissierellia bacterium
GGAGAGAAAGATATCCCTCCTTAATTACAGAGAGTTGGGTTAGGTGAGAGCCAACATTAAGAGGATATGTAATATTCACTCCTGAGCTGATTCGTTTAAAGTAGCTACAAGTAGACGAATCCGAAGGCCCATCGTTATAGGGGATAGGACTGTTAGGTCTGAATGAGTGATGACGTTTTTGTCATAATTAGGGTGGTACCGCGGAAATTAATCTTTCGTCCCTATAAGTATAGCTATTAGAGCTAAATTTATAGGAACGAAAGATTTTTTTATGACCTAAAGTTGACCTAACCCTAATTTAACTTAGCATTCAATCTAAACCAATTACCTATACCAACAAATTTATTAAAATTTTAAGGAGGAAAACCAAATGAAAAAGAAGATTGTAAAACTAGTTTCTTTATTAATGACAAGTATGGTGATGCTGGCTGGATGTAGTTCAAGTAACAATAGTAACAAAGGTGCGTCTGCGTCAGGTGAAGATGTATACAGGATAGGTATCAGTCAATTGGCTGAACACCCTGCTCTAGACGATGCTCGTCGTGGATTCGAAGATGGCTTAAAGGAACTTGGTGTTAAAGTAGAAATCGATTACCAAAATGCCCAAGGAGATATTCCAACTTCTTTAAGTATTGCACAAAAGTTTGCAAGGGATGAAGTAGATTTAATATACGCCATAGCTACTCCTGCTGCCCAATCTGCTAAGCAGGCTACAACTGATATCCCTATACTATTCAGTGCTGTTACAGATCCTGTAAAATCTGAAATAGTTGAAGATTGGAATAATGTAGGTGGAAATATAACTGGTACATCTGACAAGGCACCTGTAGAGACTCAATTAAAAATGTTCAAGGAAATAGATCCTAGCATTGAAACCATAGGTATCTTATACAATACCAATGAGGCCAATTCTGAAGCTCAAATAGAAGAAGTTAAGGAACTTGCTCCTAATGAAGGCCTAGAAATAGTAACAGTGGGAGTAAACAATATAAACGATCTTCCACAAGCAATAGATTCATTATTTAAAAAAGTTGATGCTCTATACTGCTTATCCGATAACATGATAGCATCATCAGTAGAATTAGTAACTAAAAAATTAATCGATTATAAAATGGTCTCTGTATCTGCAGAGGAAAGTCAAGTAAAAGGTGGAATTCTAATAACTAACGGCCTTAGCTATTATGAGCTAGGTAAGCAAACTGCTAAAATGGCTAAGGAGATTTTAGTAGATGGAAAAGATATTTCAACTATACCAGTTGGATTAGCAGAAAAAACTATAACTACAGTTAATGAAAAAACCCTAAAGGCTTTAGGTTTAGATGAAAACTTACAAATATTTAAGGATGCTGTAAAGGTAGGTAATTAAGATAAAACTAAATATTGTAGCTATACTTACCAAGTATTAGTGGTACCCCCTATTTTTTTCCTTCAGAAAATTTTTAAAAAAACTATTGACATTAACAATTTAACGTGCTAATATATGCAGTAATATTATAAAGGCTCTGAAGGAGAGAAAGATATCAGTCCTTAATTACAGAGAGTTGGGTTAGGTGAAAGCCAACATTAAGGCGGTATGTAATATACACTCCTGAGCTGATTTGCTAAACGATTAATCCTATGTTAATCCAGTAGGCAAATCCGAAGGCCCATCGTTACAGGGGATAGGACTGTTAGGTCTGATTGAGTGATGACGTTTTTGTCATAATTAGGGTGGTACCGCGGAATAAATCTTTCGTCCCTATAAGTATAGCTATTAGCTAAATTTATAGGAACGAAAGATTTTTTTATGACCTAA
>JAAYLY010000020.1 GCA_012521625.1 Tissierellia bacterium
CCTGCACAATATGAAATACCCTCTTGTTTTAGAGCAATCCCCGGACTGGAGGAAGAAGTCATAACCCTTGCTCCTGCCCCTGCAGCTCCATAAACCATATTTATAGCAGCAACCTCAGACTCGGCCTGTAGGAATACTCCACCCACCTTTGGTAATTCCCTTGACATATATTCTGGTATTTCATTTTGGGGAGTTATAGGATAACCAAAGAAAAACCTACAACCTGCTTGTATAGCCGCTGCACATACAGCTTCGTTCCCCTTCATGAGAACTTTTTCCATAACTAATTCCTCCTATCTAGTTTCTTTCTACAGTTATTACTAAGTCAGGACACATCAATGCACAGTTTGTACAGCCTGTACATTTTTCTGGCTCTACTACTCCAGCTGGATGGTAACCCTTCCTATTGATCCTTGTTTTATCTAAAGCTAGGATCTTAACAGGACAAGCTGGGACACATAATCCGCATCCTTTACAAATATCTTCATTAAATGTTACCTTACCTCTGGCCACGTCACTACCTCCTTTTAGAATATTAAAACATCCACTCTTCCCTCATAAATAAGTCTATGGGAAATGTTACCCCCTCTAGACCTTCAGGTAATTGGTTGAGTAATTCTTTTAATAATACATTATATCTTAAAGGTACTCCCGTTTCCTCTGATACAGCTAAGGAAAGCTGGTACCCCTTAAGAACATCGTCGATAGTTGTACTCTTTAGCATATGAGTATTGTTTACTAGGCCTGTAATCTTAGCTCTTGCTACCTCTTCTATCTTAGTCATATACTCTACAACCTTGTCCACATTTTGGGTTTCAGGCCTGTTGGCATTTAATACAAAGAACATATCGTAATTGCCTTCCTTTAAATAAGGATGATATCTACCCAAGGTCCTGGCCCCAACAGGATCCCCTCCTACATCTAATACTGCTTCGTAGGATTCATCCTGAAAGGCTATAAGGACATCTGCCGGTATGGTAGGTATGTCCACAGCACTAGCCTTGATGGAGCCACCGATAACCTTGATTCCCTTCCTTTCCAACTCATCTGCCTTTTCCCTACTACGGAAGTATAGGTTTACCACATCTAAATCTATAAGCATGGTCTTTTTCTTCATTTCCGCTAACTTTACTGCATAATTTATGCTAAACTCAGTCTTACCACTACCATAATGACCTGTTATAATTCTGATTCTCTTATCCTTTTCCATAGTCAACTCCTAATTATTATTATTGAGAGGGTTTACACTAAACAAAGGTTTACATATTCATAAAAACCTACTAATTTCTAGCCGCCATCAATACCGAAAGCATAATTGAATTTAACTTGGCATCTTCATCATCTGCCCTAGATGTTAGGACTATAGGAGCCTTTGCACCAAGGATAATACCTGCTGATTTTGCCCTTGCTAAAAAGCTTAAGGCCTTATATAGGATATTTCCAGCTTCTATATCTGGTGTAAGTAGGATATCTGCATCACCAGCAACTGGACTTTCGATACCTTTAATTTTAGCAGACTCTTTACTGATGGCATTATCTAAGGCGAAGGGTCCATCTACTATACAGCCCTTTATCAGGCCTTCCTGGTTCATCTTAGCCAATTCCTGAGCATGGACAGTGGCTTCCATCTTAGGAGATACCTTTTCCTTGGCAGCTAAAACTGCCACCTTAGGCATGTCTATGTCAAATGCCTTTGCCAACTCCACTGCATTTTCTATAATATCCTTCTTTTGTGAAAGATCTGGGGCTATATTCATGGCCGCATCTGTTACTAAGAACACCTTATGATAAGTTGGTAGATGAAAAACTGCCACATGGCTAATTAACTTTCCAGCTCTTAATCCAATCTCTGGATCTAATACTTGTTTCATGATAATAGAAGTATCAACTAAGCCCTTCATAAGTATATGGGCTTCACCCTTGCTTACCAGTTCCGTGGCTATCCTGCTAGCCTTGGTCTTGTCAACTTCATGAATAATCCTTACTCCATCTAGATTTAATTCTATCCTGTCGGCAATTTGCTGGATTGTTACCTTATCCCCTACTAAAATAGGTATAATCAAGCCCTCAGCCATTGCCATCTTACTCGATTGTAACACATCCTCATCATGGGCACAAGCTACTGCTAGGATTTTAGGCCCCTGCTTCTTTGCCATTTTTAGTAAACTATTAAAATCCTTAGCCATCTTTTCACCCCTTTAATATTTTTACCGCCTTTAACTACCAATTAAGACAAGCTTAAGGCTATCAGGTATTACTTTCTCAATACTTATGCCTTCTAACTCATGGAAGTTAACTTTAACTTCATATTCCCCTTCTGTAAAATTATCTAAGTCAATATATGGCCTTAGGTCTGATTTAGTAATCTGATTTAATAAAGACTCAGTTCCCCTTACCTGGACTCTAATACTAAGATTGTCATCTTCTATTACTAAATCTTCCCCTAAATTTCTGATTTCTACTTCCTCAAGGTCGTAAATAAACTCCCTTTCTACAACCTGCTCTATTGTTGCATTTATAACTATCCTTTGGTTTGGATCAATAAGGTCAACATTATCTGGTAGCTCTAAATCCACATCCAAACTTGGGTTTTCCAACAACTTAGTAACATCGATTGGCCTAGTCTTTATACTCCTTATATCAGCTAGGCTATTCCCACCCCTAACAGCCACCATTTTAGGTGTAATTTCTAAATTAGTAATCACATAATCTTCAGGTAGTTGGTTTTCTAAGACCACTTCTATAGGTAGTGAGGCTTTCCTATATACTGGTATGATTACCTCCACTGTGCCAGGAAGCTTTTCAACGCCTACTACCTCATCCCCATTATGGTTTACTATTTGGACTGGATAGAATTTAGAAGTTGTAGTTGTATTATTTATAGGTACTACTACGAAAACCTCTGATACCTCATTAAGCCAACTCCTAGGACCTTTAAGGAGGATGGAATCAGGCCTTGCTTCAATATCTCCCAGGGTATAATTCCTATCAAGTTCTCCACTGGTTCGTATATTAACCTTCCTTTCCTCTGTAACTATCCGATCTATAGTAACTAAAATTTCCGTAGGCTCATACTTAGTAATCCGCACTGTAGACGCACTGTCCTTTAGGCTAACCACTACTGGCACCTTAGTCTGACCTTCACCATACCCGCTTAAGTCCACCTTGGCCACTATATTATTGGCGGTAAACTTATCCATATCAGACTTTTTACCAACTACGCTGACGGTTACCTTAGCCTCCTTAGGATCCATTAGAATTAGGTTCCTTCTTTCCAAGGCCTCAATATTGGTAAATTGCACATCTATATTCTTATACTCCCTTGGCCAATCGGGATTCTTAATCCCCATCACATAACTCCATAATATTATGGCTATTATGACTGAAAAGATTTTTAGAGTAAGATTACTCTTTTCCTTGCTCATTTTTTAGCCTCCATTTAGTAATAAAACTTTGTTTGTCTTCGTCCACCTTATACATATCCATTAAAATCTGCCTTAGGGTCTTAGTATCTAAATATCTTGCAATTGTACCTTTTTCAGCTATGGAAATAGAACCAGTCTCTTCTGAAACTATAATAGATAGGCTGTCTGACCTTTCGGATATGCCCAGGGCCGCCCTATGCCTTGTGCCTAATTCCTTGCTTACATTCATGTTGTCCGTTAAAGGCAGGAAGCAAGCTGCTGCCTTAATCCTATCGTCTTTGATAATTACGGCCCCATCATGTAGGGGGGTATTGGGAATAAAGATATTAATCAAAAGATCACTGGTAACCATACCATTAATTATGGTGCCTGTTTCAGCCACCTCATTTAAACCCGTCTGTCGCTCTATAACTATTAGGGCCCCGATCTTCTGCCTTGATAGCGAAGCTACAGCATCTACTATCTCCTCAACTACCTTAGACAGACTTTCACCCCTAACTTCTATTAAGGATTTCTTAAAAAAGCTGCTCCTACCGATATATTCCAAGCCACGCCTTAGCTCAGGTTGAAAGACGATCAAGATGGCTAAAGTACCTACAGTCATGGCGTTATCTAAAATCCAGTTTATGGTGTAAAGCTTTGCCCATTCGCTTAACTTAGTCAATACTAATAAAACCACTATACCCTTAGTAAGTTGTTCAGCCCTAGTTTCCTTTATTAAAGTCAACAATTTATACAATACCACTGCTACCACTAGGATATCAATTACATCCCGTATTCTTATGTTTGAAAATATATTAATTAAAGCTTGCAAGGATATCACACCTTTAAGGATATTTATAACCACCGGCTAACACATCTTTAATTATATAATAAATCGTACTTAAATAAAACTTTTTAAATAACTTTTATGAAAGATGTTTAATTTCGAATTTTATTATAATTAAAAAATAGTATAAATAACTTAATTTTATACTATTTTTCTTTTTATTTAATGCCATCTAAAAGTCCTCTAAATCCTCCAAGACAGCCTTAACATCCCTATATGATTTTTTTACCCTGTCCATAATATATGAATCCAAATCTATACCTAGGCTACCAGCGAGAACCTCTTCAGATGGTAATATTTCATATTTCAGCCTTCCCCCTTCAGAATACCTATAGACCCAGGTAGGGATATACTCTATTTCTACAATCCTAGTTTCATTTAAATGCATGTCCTTTTCTAAGCTTATCCTTACCATAACTCCATCTTCAGTATAGGGATTTCCCATGGTAACCTCCCTCTGATTGGATAGGAAATTTCCCATGGAATAAAGGATTAGGTTATCCTTTCCATTGGACTCCAAAATTTCAGCCTTTTGTATAACATGGGGATGGCTGCCTAGAACTATATTGACACCCCAATCTACTAGCTTCCTTCCCAAGCTCATTTGTTGCTGACTTGGTTCATGCTGGTATTCATTTCCCCAATGGATGTAGGAGATGATGATATCCGCTCCTGCTTCCTTCAATCTTTTTATTTCTTCCCTAATCCTTCCTTCATCTATTAGGTTAACCATATAGGATAGTTCTTCCTCAGACAACAAGGATTCCAATCCATTTAAGCCATAGGTATAGGACATAACCCCTATCTGTATTCCCTTAACGTCAACTATCAGAGGTTTTAGATCCTTGTCCAAATTCGTTCCCACATGCCTCAAGCCGTAATGGGCTATGGCTTCAATTGTAGATCTTATACCTTCCTTTCCCTGGTCTAAGGAGTGGTTGTTTGCAGTTGATAAAATATCGAATCCGGCCTCTTTTAAGGCCTGGATGGTTTCTATAGGACTGTTGAACCTTGGATAGCCTGAATATTCCCTATTGCTCACCGTAACCGTTTCATAATTGGCCAGGGCAAGGTCGGCATTTTCTATATATTCCCTTACATAAGTAAATACCGGGTTAAAATCATAGCCTCCCCCTTCTATTCTGGCTGCTTCTATTTGGGGCTTATGAAACATTATATCGCCTACAGCTAGTAGGTCTATATTTATAGCTGTAGGCTCTAAAGGATCTCCTGGATAAAGTTTTTCTTCTCCATGGACAAGGTCTTCTTCCTCATCCAGCGGGATATTATCTACTA
>JAAYLY010000156.1 GCA_012521625.1 Tissierellia bacterium
AAAACCCAAGTAGAACTAAATCTACTTGGGTTTTTTATGCTTTAATACAAACTTACACTAAATTGTGCTAAAGTTTAAAAGTGTGATTTGAATCACTGACTAAAAATCTACTTAGGCCTATAATTAAATCAAAAGCAGGATAAAAAAACTACATAATTTATATTTAATATAGATTAGGAGATGATTTGATTATGAAACAATGGGAAGGTTTCAAAGTAGGCCGTTGGACTGAAGAAATAGATGTACGTGAATTTATTCAATTAAACTACACTCCTTATGAAGGAGATGAAAGCTTCTTAGCTGAAGCTACTGAAAGGACTAAGAAGCTCTGGGCTAAGGCAGAAGAACTAGTAAAGGAAGAAGTACTTACTGGGAAAATAGAGATTTGCACAAGGCAATTCTCAGGTATTGCCAACCACCAACCAGGATACCTAGATAAGGAAAATGAACTAATCGTAGGCTTTCAAGCCGATAAGCCATTAAAGAGGCTAGTAAACCCCTATGGTGGCTACAGGATGGTTAAGAGCTCTCTAGAAGCCTATGGGGCCAAGATGGATGAAACCTTAGAAGCCCACTTCAATGAATTTAGAAAGACCCACAACCAGGGTGTCTTCGATGCCTATACTGAGCAAATGAGGAAGGCTAGAACTGCTGGGCTACTTACAGGCCTGCCAGATGCTTACGGAAGGGGACGTATCATAGGGGACTATAGAAGGGTTGCCCTATATGGTATCAACTTCTTAATTGAAGAGAAGCTAAAGGATAAGGAGAAGTTAGTAGGACCAGCCACAGAGGACATGATTAGACTAAGGGAAGAGGTAACTGAACAAATCAGGGCCTTGGAAGAAATTAAGAAGATGGCTGCCTCCTACGGTTACGATATTTCCAAACCAGCATCTAATGCTAAGGAAGCTATCCAATGGTTATACTTTGGCTACCTAGCAGCCATTAAGGAAAACAACGGAGCCGCCATGTCCCTTGGTAGAAATACAACCTTCTTAGACATCTATATTGAAAGGGACTTAAGAAATGGCATCATTACAGAAGAGGAAGCCCAAGAACTAGTTGACCAATTCGTAATGAAACTAAGACTTGCAAGACATTTAAGAACCCCTGAATATAATGAACTATTTGCTGGAGACCCAACTTGGGTTACAGAAGCCATAGGTGGTATGGGCTTAGATGGTAGGACCCTAGTAACTAAGACTGCCTTTAGGTTCCTACACACCCTAACAAACCTATCACCAGCACCAGAACCAAATATGACTGTACTATGGTCAGTAGATCTACCTGAAGCCTTTAAGAGATATTGCGCTAAGATGAGTATTGAAACAGGGGCTATCCAGTATGAAAATGACGACCTTATGAGGCCAATCTACGGCGATGACTATGCCATAGCCTGCTGCGTTTCAGCCATGAGGGTTGGTAAGGAAATGCAGTTCTTTGGAGCAAGGGCTAACTTAGCCAAGGCCTTACTATACGCCATCAACGGTGCAGTAGATGAAAAGAAAAGGGCCAAGGACGGATCACTAATTAGGGTATTTGACGATATTGAAAGAATCGAAGATGAAGTCCTAGATTATGATAAGGTTCTAGCTAACTACAAGAAGGTTATGGAAGAATTAGCTGAGCTTTACGTAAACACCATGAACACAATCCACTATATGCATGACAAATATGCCTACGAAAGAGGCCAAATGGCCCTACATGATACCCATGTACACAGATATATGGCCTTTGGGGTTGCAGGCCTATCAATAGTAGCTGACAGCTTAAGCGCTATTAAATATGCCAAGGTTAAACCTATCAGGGATGAAGAGGGTATAGCCATAGACTTTGAAGTAGAGGGAGACTTCCCTAAATATGGTAACGACGATGATAGGGTAGACCAAATAGCAGTAGATGTAGTCAACTACTTTATAGAACAATTGAGGAAACATGAAACATATAGGGGAGCAGAACATACCCTATCCATCTTAACTATAACTTCCAACGTAGTATACGGTAAGAAGACAGGGGCAACACCAGACGGTAGAAAGGCAGGAGAGCCCTTTGCACCAGGTGCTAACCCAATGCACGGTAGGGATTCATCAGGAGCCTTAGCATCCTTAAACTCTGTAGCTAAACTTCCTTACGAAACAGCATGTAAAGACGGCATATCCAATACCTTCTCCATCGTTCCAACAGCTTTAGGAAACAGCGAGGAAGACAGGATTAACAACCTAGTAGGCATAATGGACGGCTACTTCGACCAAAAAGCCTTCCACCTAAACGTAAACGTATTAAATAGAGACCTGTTGATAGATGCTATGGAGAATCCAGAAAAATATCCAACCTTAACCATCAGGGTTTCAGGATATGCGGTACACTTCAACAAGTTAACTAAGGAACAGCAATTAGAAGTAATAAGCAGGACATTCCACGAAAGAGTATAGAAAGGGTGATTTAAATGGCTGTAGTAGGCCGATTACATTCAATAGAGACTATGGGATTAGTAGATGGACCAGGAATTAGGACTGTATTCTTCCTTCAAGGTTGCCCCTTAAGATGCAGCTATTGCCATAATCCCGACAGCCAAAATATGTTCTCTAAACAGCAAATCACCCCTGAAGAAGTATTAAAAACAGCCTTAAGATATAAGACCTATTATAATAGATCTGGAGGCGGGGTCACCTTCTCAGGTGGTGAACCCCTACTCCAGGGAGAATTCCTAGTGGAGGCCTTAAAGTTATTAAAGGAAGCAGGCATCAATACAGCCATAGATACCAGCGGGTTCGGTGATGAAAGATATTTCAAGGATATCTTAGAATTGGTAGATGTGGTAATCCTAGATATAAAACACTACAGCGATGAGGGATATAAATCCATTACTGGAAGGTCTAAACATAGATTTAAAAAATTTCTATCCTATTTAGAGGATTTTCATGGTACAATATGGTTAAGGCATGTAATGGTTCCATCTATTACAGACAATGAAGAGAGCATCTACGGCTTATTTAATGAAATTTCTTATCTAGCGGATAAAATAGATAGATTTGAAATCCTACCATACCACCGCTTAGGGCTAGAAAAATATGAAGAATTAAATCTTGAATACCCCCTTAAGGATATTCCAGAAATGGATAGGTATAAGGCTAAGGAGTTGGAAATGCTTTTAAATCAACTTCTAGAAGAGGAAAGAAAGAGAACTAAACCTGCGGAAACAGCGGAAAAAATTGTATAAGGAAGTGGAACCATCAATTAAAGAAGCCTATAGGCTTCTTTAATTGTCTTTTTTATTTATTGCCTAAAATGAGAGGTGATAATTATAAAAAAATGTATCATATGTGAAAGAAATTGTGTGGAATGTAAGGGGAGTTCCTGCCTACACAACATACCCCTATTATCCAACTTAAATGATGAGGAAGCCAGGAAGATATCAGAAGGGGTAGTTACTAAGGAGTTTAAGAAGGGGGAGTATATCTTCCGAACAGGGGATAAGGCAGATAGGCTCTATATAGTCTGCCAGGGTAAGATGAAAATCTTTAAGTACTTAAGGGACGGTAGGGAACAGATTCTCTATATCTATGGGGCTGGGGATTTTGTAGGAGGGTTTAACCTACTTAAGGAAGACGAATACTGGTATAATGCCGTAGCCCTAGAGGATACGGTGGTCTGTACCCTAAGCAAGAAGAAGTTTGATGAAATCATAATAAAAAACCCAACCATTACCCTGAAGGTACTGGAGCAGGCCTACGAGCGTATAAGGTGGGCTGAAGACTTGGTAGATAGATTGTCTACCATCAGTACCGATGCCAAGGTGGCCAGCCTGCTGCTAAGGTTAACTGACGACTTTGGCACCAGGAAGGGGGATGAAATCATCTTAAACCTAACCATCAACAGGGAAGAGATGGGAAGCTATGCAGGTATTTCCAGGGAGACTATGACTAGGAAGCTGAGGACCTTTAAGGAGATGGGGCTTATCGATTTTCACGGTAATAAGGTAATCATAATCAAGGATGAAGAAGGCCTGAGAGAAATGCTCTAAAGGATTTTCCTTTTAGGGCTTTTTTTCTAGCAAAAAAAATATAGGAAATAAAGGTTTTTGTAATATAAATGTAAATACTTATTGCCATACTAGTTATATAATAGGCTTATAGTAATTGCAGGAGGTGCAAAATGTTAATAAATAGATTTAAAGGCCTTTTAAATAGCCTTAGGCTGAGTTTGAGGAGGTTCCCAGTAACCATAGGAATATCCACCCTCTTGACCCTATCCTTAATCTATTACAATGAGGTTAGGGCTAGCCTTACAACTACAGCAGAAGAAACCATTATAAGAATCAACCTAATCCTAGGAATGGGCATATTACTATCCCTTTGTATTGCTTTACTTGCTGAAAACTTCTTTAATGATAAGAGAAAGATTATAACATCCTATTTAACTGGTCTTATAGCCCTAATACT
>JAAYLY010000157.1 GCA_012521625.1 Tissierellia bacterium
AAAAGCCCATAGCCTTAAATGCCCAGGAAGCAATGGAAATGAAAACAGCAAGCGAAGAAAATGGCGTTCTCCTAATGGAAGGCTTCATGTACCGCTATACCCATCGGACTAAAAAGGTCTTGGAGCTATTAGATAGCGGCATCATCGGAGATGTTAAGTATATCAATTCCACCTTTAGATTCTCCTTAGATAGGGAAAACACCATTAAGATGAAAGCAGAACTAGGCGGTGGATCCATCTACGATGTAGGATGCTATCCCCTGGACTTTATTAACATGATCTTAAAAAGGGAACCTACTGAAGTGGCTGCTAAATACTTATATAAGGATGGAGTAGACGTAATGTTTACTGGTATATTAAAATATGACAATAATGTTATAGCTGTCTTAAATTCAGGCTTTGACGCCTACGACAGGATGTATACAGAAATAATCGGTACAAAAGGCATTATAGAGGTACCAGATACCTTCCTAGATATTAGTGGAGCCATCACCCTCCATACTAAGGAGGGGGTTATGGAAATCCCAGTAGAAAAATGTGAGCGCTATAGGTTAGAGATAGAGGATTTCTCCGATGCCATCTTAAATAAGAGGCAACCCTTAATT
Organism: Tissierellia bacterium; assembly: GCA_012521625.1. GTDB lineage: Bacteria > Bacillota > Clostridia > Tissierellales > Tissierellaceae > JAAYTL01. Next base: position 606 of record JAAYLY010000157.1, read on the forward strand.
AGCATGGAGGAATCCATCAGCAATATGAAGATTATGGATAGGCTTTTAGCCCTAAGATAAAGAAGACTTATAGTAAAACAAAATATAAGAAAATAAAATTCTCCTCTAATAATAACCCCCTAAATCCAAGTTAGGATTTAGGGGGTTTTTCTTAAAACTTATAGAAGCTTTAATAAATTCTTTATAATAAACTTTTAAATTAATTTAATATAAATCTTTCATTATATGGATTCAAAAAGGGCTTGTGCCCTATATTTATCATCCAATAAAGAAGCCGACTCCTCATCTAGATATAGGGTCCAATCATCATGTAATTTTAAGATGGTGGCAGGTATTAGGTTGGTCACTTCCCTTTCCAAGCTATCCCTCACAGCCTTAGCCTTTACCTTATATGGGACACAGGAAATAATCTTCTTGCTTTGCATGATCCTATGGACTGTCATAGTAATGGCTTTTGCCGGTACCTCATCTACATCCTTAAACCAACCTTCACCCACCTGCTGCATCTTGCAGCTTTCATCTAGCTTAACTACTATAAAATCCTCCTTAGTATCGAAATCTGCCGGTGGGTCGTTAAAGGCTATATGGGCATTCTCACCTATGCCTATTAAGGCCACATCTATAGGTGCCTTCCTGATTTCTTCCGTCAATTTCCTTGTATTTTCCTCAATATCACCCTCCCCATCTACCAAATGGGCCTTTTTAACATCCACATGGCTTAAAAACCTCTCCTTTATATACTTCCTAAAGCTGGCAGGATGGGACTCACTTAAGCCTACATATTCATCTAGGTGGAAGAGCTCCACCTTGGACCAATCCACATCCTTTTTAACCAACTCTGACAGGGTGGTTAATTGGGATGCCCCTGTAGATAGTAATAATCTTGCTCCCCCCTGACTTTCTATGGCCTCATTTAATGCTTCGGCCACCTGTTCTGCAGCCCTTTTACCTAATTCTTCCGCATCTCTACTAATTATAATTTCCACAGTCATCCCCCTTTAAACTTATTTATTACTTTTATTAAACGCCTGAATAAGCCAAAAATCCTCCATCAACTGGGATTACGATTCCGGTTACAAAACCAGAAGCCCTATCATCAACTAAATACATCAAAGTTCCCAACAAGTCCTCAGGTACACCAAATCTCCTCATAGGAGTATGGCTGATGATCTTTTGAGAGCGTTCCGTTAAGGAGCCATCTTCATTAGTTAATAGCTCCTTATTTTGTGAAGTCAAGAAAAATCCTGGAGCTATGGCATTTACCCTAATTCCCACATTGGCCATATGGACAGCCAGCCATTGGGTAAAGTTCTCAATGGCAGCCTTGGCGGCACTGTAGGCAGGTACCTTAGTCATAGGACAGGGCGCGCTCATAGATGAAATATTTATAATAGTTGACTTCTCCTTTAGGGCCATCCTCTTAGCAAAGACCTGGGTAGTGATAAAGGCTCCAGTGAAATTTAAATGGAATACGGAATTAAAGGCATCCACCTCCAGGTCGAAAAAGGTTTGTATTTGGTCACTTGGATTAGTTATGTCCTCCCTTTCCAGTATCTCCTTAGTAGTAGTCCCCTTAGGATGATTACCACCTGCACCATTTATCAATATGTCACAGGCTCCATAGGTCTCATAGACAATCTTTTCGGCATTTTTTACACTATCCAGATCTAGGGCATTACAGGATATGCCAATGGCCTCTCCCCCCTTGTCACGAATTTCCTTTGCAACCCTCTCAGCATTTTCTTGGCGTAAACTTAAAACAGCAACCTTGGCTCCATGCCTTGCCAGTTCCTTACAGAATTCACTACATAAGACTCCACCACCACCGGTGACTACAGCTACCTTTCCCTCAAGAATCTTACTCATATTAAACCCCCCTCTTCATCTTATCTATAGCTTCCCACAAGCCATTTAAATAAGCTATACCTAGGGCCCTATCATACAAGCCATAACCCGGCCTTGCATCTTCACCCCAGATCATCCTGCCGTGATCAGGCCTAATGTAACCCTTAAAGCCTATATCATGATAGGCCTTCATTATCTCAAAGATATCTAAGGACCCATCACTGGATAGGTGGGATGATTCATCGAAATCCCCATTAGGGTGGATCTTTATATTCCTTACATGTGCAAAATGGATTCTGTCCCCAAAGGTCCTGATCATATCTGCTATATCATTATTAGGATTAGCGCCTAAACAGCCGCTGCAAAGGGTCAAGCCATTGTATGGACTATCAACTAGCTTTAAAATCCTTCCTAAGTTCTCCTTATTAGTAACTATTCTAGGTAAGCCAAATATTGTCCATGGCGGGTCATCGGGATGGATGGCCATTTTTATGTCGCATTCTTCAGCTGTTGGTATGATTCTTTCTAGGAAGTATCTTAAGTTCTCAAACAACTGGTCTTCATCTACATCCCTATATAGTTGAAATAGCTCCTTGAGCTTTTTTAGCCTCTCCGGTTCCCAGCCTGGTAGGGATAAGCCCTTGGAACCACCCTGGATATCTTCCACCAACTTATCAGGGTCCATCTCTTCAATTAATTTCTGCTCATAGGATAGGACAGTGGAGCCATCCTCCAGCTCCTTGGCTAAATCAGTCCTGGTCCAGTCAAAAACAGGCATAAAGTTATAACAGACTACCTTAATGCCGTATTTTGAAAGATT
>JAAYLY010000158.1 GCA_012521625.1 Tissierellia bacterium
AAAGGTGCATCTTGGCAATCTATTCCAATGACATCCTCTATCTCCTCTTTAATTTCATCAGGCCTAGCACTGGGTAAATCTATCTTGTTTATTACAGGAAGTATCTCCAAATCTTGATCCAATGCCAAGTATACATTGGCTAGGGTTTGGGCCTCTATACCCTGTGAAGCATCTACTACTAAAATTGCTCCTTCACAGGCGGCTAAGGATCTGGAAACTTCATAGTTAAAATCAACATGACCTGGCGTATCTATTAAGTTAAGTATGTAGTCTTCTCCATCCTGGGCTTTGTAATTTAGCTGTACAGCCTTAAGCTTTATAGTAATACCTCTTTCCCGCTCCAATTCCATATTGTCTAATACTTGGGACTGCATCTCCCTTGAGGAAAGCATACCAGTTTTTTCGATTAATCTATCAGCTAAGGTTGATTTTCCATGGTCTATATGGGCAATTATCGAAAAATTCCTTATATTCTCCCTTTTCCTGTTTTGCATGTGTTAAAATATCCTCCCTTTATATTCATACGCCTAAGTAATTATAGCAAAAATATCAATTTATGTAAAATAAAGAAGACCAGAAAACTGGTCTACTGTTTAAAAACGTTTTTGATCATTTCAATGTCTACATAATAGGTTTTTCCTAGGAAATCTACAGTATTCCTCCTAAGGTCAATATGGATTAGGTTGTCGTTTTCTAGAATATTAAAAGTTTTAATATTTTCATTAACTATATTCATCCCATATGCCATAAGGGAAATTACTATTAAAACCACAATAAATTTAAGCCTGCGAATAAAGCTCTCCCTTCTACGCCTTTTATACCTTTCTACCCTGCTTTCCAATTTTCTCACCCTCTATAGGGTGCCCTTTTTTCATAAATTTATACCTAGATCTTACCAAATCGATGATTGAAAGGGTAATATCTAAAGCCTGTAACGCCCTTTACCAATTTTAAAGGCACACAGCCGAAATACCTGCTATCCTTGCTAGCTCCTTCTTCCCTATTATCTCCCAGAACGAAGACCTGGCCCTCTGGTACGATCCAGGTATCCTGATCATAGACTTGAGTATAAGAGCCTTCTGCCACATAGGGCTCTTCCAATAGCTCACCGTTTAAGTAAACCCTTCCATCCTTTATTTCAACCTTATCCCCTGCTATGCCAATAACCCGCTTTATATAATCCTTATTTTCATTATCTGGTGCCCTTAATACTATTACATCTCCCCTGTCAGGCCCTGAAAAATATAGGGGTAGTTTAAAGGCAAATAACCTATCCCTTTCATGAAGGGTAGGATACATAGAATTACCTAAAACATAGGTAGAATTGAATATAAAAGTCTTTATGAAAATAGCCACCACAATAGCTATAGCTATACTCTTTACCCACTCTATTAAATCGTTTTTTGCTTTATTATTTTTTTCGTAATTGTTATCCAAAATACATCCTCCCCTTTTAGGTCCCCTTTCTTTTAATTATAGCACTTTTAACTTCCTATTTAAAGGTCATTATCAAGGCTTCTTATGACCGTATCCAGGATTTCACCAACTAATTTTGCACATTCTATAGCTTCATCCACTGTATTTAAATTGCTACCTATCTCTATAAGGGCGGCGTAATCGGAAATATATAGGTTGTACTTCCCATAGGGCTTAACTATTATGCCGGTACAGAGATCGGGATACATAATATCCGCTACCAACTTAATAAACTTTGCAAAATTTAGGACCTGCTCAAAATTAGGTGCATCAGGCCCTACTACCAGAGAAAAGGTGGCCACATCCTTGCCATGGACCTTAGTCCTGGCTGTCTCTAAAAAGCTTTCATAATAGGAGGCATTTTCATCTACCCCATCCCTATGGATGTCGAAAAAGAAGGTTAAATTATTCTCCCTAGCCTTAGCATCCTGTATTGTCTTTAGGGACCTGGAATAGGATTTGTTATATGATGGCCTGTCATGATGGACCCTGGAGTGCTCCACCTTATGCCCATTGGCCTCAAGGACCTTGGCTAAACTTTCTCCAATTTTAACTACATTCTTATTGTTATCGGTTGTATAATAGCTATCATCCTCAAAGGGTTTATAGCCTTCTGTGGCATGGGTATGATAGATGAAGGTATAGGGTTTTGTCTTATCTATCTTTACCTTATTTATATCTAAAGGCTCAGGTATATCTACCGTATCCTTTCCACTTGAATCCTTTACAATTATCAGATTTTCATAATTCTCCAGGGGCTCATTGATTATCAGGTCCTTTTCCCTATCTATCTTATGCTGCTCCAGCTCACTATCTACTTCCTTCCCTTCATCTTCTACAGCTCTTATATCT
>JAAYLY010000159.1 GCA_012521625.1 Tissierellia bacterium
GGTTTCCAAATAGGGCTTAGCCAACTTATACTTTAAATTCTCATCCTTTGAACCGAAGGGATAATTGATAACATGCTGTTCTAACCATCTAGTAGGGGTAAGGGATTTCTCTACCAATACCCCTAGCTCCCCTAACCTTCTTTCCACTTCAAAGTTTGCAAAGGGTTCAATGATTGTATAGATCTCTCCAATTATTCCAATTTTAATAGGGTCATAGTCCTTATGAAGCTTAACTGCTGATAAAATCCCTTCCGTCTTATCAATCAGTTCAATCAGTTCACTAGCCCCATGGACCTTAACTGCCTTATCTAGATAATCATCCATAATCCCATTTACCTTATCCTTATCAACCGCATAGGCCCTGGTGTAATTAAACTTCTGTGTTAAATTATCTGCCCTTTTAATTAGCTTAAGGGCCAATTTAGCGCTTCTATATATATCAAAGATATTATTGGCCTTAGTTACCTTCCTTACATTTTTTATAAAATCCCTATGACCCTCCCTAAGGGCATCGATAACTATAATGTCTACATCATAGCCTAAACCCCTTAAAATATCCTCCTGCATAAGGCCATAAAAGCCAAACCTACAGGGGCCACAGCTGCCTGTAATAACTATGGTATCCGCCCCTCTTTCTATACTCTCTATATAATTGCCAATCATGATCTTAAAGGGCAAACACATCATTTCTGGTGAATATTTAGACCCAATCTCTAGGGTCTTCCTGCTACATACTGGCGGGGCGACTACTTCATGGCCCAGCTCTTCCAGGAAGGCCTTAGCTGTAAAATAAATATTACCTAAATGTGGAAATGTGACTCTGATTTCTATCCCTCCACTTCATCATATCTAAAAAAGCCTCTAACCTAGTATTAAAACCTGCCTCCCCTGTTTGTTCATCTAGGGTAAGGAGCATAAATGGAACATTATATAGGTTGGCTTGCTTTAAAACAAAATGGCTGAGAACAGAATCTAGACCACATCCAAAGGAGCTTAAATATATAATCCCATCAATAGTGGCCTTCTTTAAGTGATATTTGGATGCCCCCAATATCCGCCTACCATGGGTCCAAAAGATCCGTTTATTAGTGAAGTTTGAATATTTCCGGATAATATCATCATCCAATTCTTCAGCAGTGAAGATATTTATATCCCTCTCCTGTAGTTTACCTAAAACCCCCATATTTAAAAATTCATCATAGACATTATAGGAGTGGCCTAAAACTAAGATGCTGAAATTCCCTTCCTTAAAACTATATCCCTTAGGAAATAGTTCCTCCTTTAACCACCCTTGATAGTTGGAAAATTTTTTTAAGGCTTTCCTGAAGGACTTATTGGACACTTCCTTGGATACCCCTAGGGATTTGCCCAATTCTTGGAAGCTATTTTTAAGTTCATTCCGCCTATATAAATTTATATCTATCTGGATTATTTCAGGCAGATCATCAATACTATTTATAATCATTTCTGGTAGGCCCAAAATTTTAGGACAACAATATTCCATCTTATGTAGGCTGATAAACCTAGGTAGGAATATGTAGTCCACCTTATCCTTTAAATAATTTACATGACCATGGGTGATCTTCACCGGTAGGCAGGCCTCGTCTACGGAACTTAAGATTCCCTTATCCATAATTTCCTTATTGGTCTTAGGGGACTCTACTAGTTCACAACCTATACCTTCAAAATATTCCTGCCAAAAGGGAAAGTTTTCATAGTAGAGCATTCCCCTTGGTATACCTATCTTCTTCATCCTTCTCTCCTTTCTCACAAATATTATTATTCGCATTAAAACTCAGAAATATAACTATACAAAAGCAAATTTCTAGGATATGATTTATATGGGTGAGTTTAATGGAGATTATTGAGAATACCTTTAATAAGGATTTAAGGATACCAAGGGCACTTAAAGACAAGAGGATATGCTTTTTAGACATAGAAACTACAGGCCTTAGTAGGATGAAGGACAATATCTACCTAATTGGGCTTGTATTTTTTGATGAAGAAATTAAGAGTTGGAAGTTAAGTCAGTTCTTTGCAGAAGAATTAAAGGAAGAAGTTGATATCCTCCTTAAGGTCTATGAGCTGATTAAGGGTTTCGACCTTATAATCAACTATAACGGCTCCTCCTTTGACCTCCCCTTTATTAATAGTAAATTAGAGTACTATAAAAGGGGTCTTAAAATAGATCTTAATAAGTCCTTAGACCTATTGCGGATTATAAAAAATAATAGGTATATATTGGGGTTAGAAAGCTTCAGGCTAGAGGATGTAGAAGAATATCTAGGAATATATAGGTCTGATCAGTACTCAGGTAGAGAATGTATCAAAGTCTACCTAGATTACATTGTAAGTAAGGATCCAAGCTTAAAGGAGAGGATCCTCCTCCATAATTATGAAGACCTATATTATTTGCTAGATGTGATCTCTATTTTAGATGAAATAGAGGACTTAAAGTCCTTTAAGATCTATCATATGGAGGAGACAATTAAATTCAATATAGAGCAGATATACTTTGAAAAAGATTATTTATTTGTTGATGGCAATATTGAAAATAACAAACTGGGAAATGTTAAACACTTTGCAGATGGGTATCAAATAAATATATCCAAGGAAGATCATTTTGAGATAGCTTTAGAAAATAGGGAGGGGCTGGTGACTCCTACTAAAAGGTGTCGCTTTCTTATGGCAGAGAATTTAGGCCTTAATACTGAAGAATTTATAAATAAAGCTAATAAAGAATATAGGATCCCTAAAGGAATAATTCTATTACAGGTAGAGAAGTATTTATTTATGGATAATATAAAGGCAGTTTTAAAAGGGCTAATAGAAAAGATTATACACCAGCTCTACTAGATCCTATTTCTAAAGTGCCATATTATATTTAATGACTAATAGTAATCTATACTATCCGATTTTAAAGTATAGGATAGTAGATTGAACTCTAAAGTTTAACTTTTATAAGAAAAGCTTATACTTCAGAGCAGAAGGACTTTCTATAGATATTTAACTAAAGATACAGCTCTATAGATAAAAATATCAAGATGCCAATTATAACTTTTAATGAAAATAGGTTAAAATAAGATCCGACTAAGGTCGGATTTTTTTCTAGTATATATTTACAGTATGTATTTACATTATATATTTCAGTATTTATTTACAATATAGATTTATATATAGTTGAAATTTTTA
>JAAYLY010000160.1 GCA_012521625.1 Tissierellia bacterium
CCTTTGTATGTTTTTTTTAGCCAATTAACATTTTAGCAGGTTTATTTCACGAGTGCATTTTATTTTTAGAAAAAATAAATGTTAGGGTAAATTATTTTCCACCCCAACATTTATTATAGAACCTTAAAGAATTGACATAAACAGTTTATTTTTTTGCCCAACATTGTTAAAAAAATAACTAAATAGGAGGGTCCTTATGGTTGTTACTACTACTGATGTAATGGAAACTGTAGATAAGATCCTAGAGGAACATGGTACAGATCAATCTGCAATTATAGCTATCTTACAAAGCATACAAAAAGTATACAGGTATTTACCGGAGGAGGCGCTTACATACCTAGCAGAGAGGATGGATATTAGTGCGTCCAAGATCTATGGTATCGCCACCTTCTATGAGAACTTTTCCTTAGAGCCTAAGGGTAAGCATATTATCAAAATCTGCGACGGTACTGCCTGCCATATACGCAAATCCCAACCTATACTAGATGCCTTAAGAAAGGAACTATCCCTTCATGAGGGTAAGAATACTACCGATGACCTATTGATTACAGTAGAGATGGTATCCTGCCTTGGGGCTTGTAGTTTAGCACCAGTAGTCAATGTGGACGGGGTAGTCTATGCTAAGATGACTCCAGCCAAGGCCACAGAATTAGTCAGAAAGCTAAGGGAGGGAAGCTTAGATGAAGATAAGAACTAGTGAGGAATTATTCCAACTTCATAATAGATTTAAGGGAGAGTTAGAAAACCAAAGAAAGCAAATTGTAGTCTGTGCTGGTACCGGCTGTGTAGCCAGCGGGGCCTTAGATATATATGAGGAATTTAAAAGGTTAATAGAGGAAAAGGGCTTAAGCAGTAAGGCTGAAGTTGTAAAGGAAGTAGAGGATGTAACAGTTAAAAAGAGCGGTTGCCCAGGCCTTTGTGAAGCTGGTCCCTTAGTAAGGGTAGAGCCAGGTGATATCCTATACACCAAGGTTAAGGTGGAGGACTGTAAGGATATAATAGAGGAGACCTTTATCAAGGACAAGACCCTAGACAGGCTTCTATTTACTAAAGAAGACCAGGTCTATAGCTCAAGAAAGACCATCCCCTTTTATACTAACCAAACTAGATTGGTTCTAGAGGACTGTGGTGAAATCGATCCGGAATCCATAGAGGAATACATAGCCCATGGGGGATATTTAGCCCTAGCCAAGGCCTTAAATGAGATGAGTCCAAAGGATGTTTGCGATGAGGTTTTAAAAGCTAACCTAAGGGGTAGAGGGGGCGGAGGCTTCCCAGCAGGTAAGAAGTGGTCCCAGGTATTATCTTATGAGTCAGATATGAAATACGTAATCTGCAACGGAGACGAGGGGGACCCGGGAGCCTTTATGGACATGTGTATCATGGAGGGTCTTCCCCATGCAGTTATAGAGGGGATGATTATAGCTGCCTATGCTACCAAGGCTAGGGAAGGATACATCTATGTTAGGGCAGAATATCCATTGGCTGTTAAGAGGCTGACTCAGGCCATAAAGGAGGCCAGGGAATATGGCCTACTAGGTGAAAACATCCTAGGATCTGACCTTAGCTTCGATATCCATATAAACCAAGGAGCTGGAGCCTTCGTCTGTGGAGAGGGTAGTGCCCTTATTGCCTCCATCGAGGGTGAAAGGGGAATGCCTAGGGTTAAGGCCAAGAGGACTGTAGAGGAGGGCCTATGGAAGAAGCCTACAGTTTTAAATAACGTGGAGACCTTTGCCAACGTAAGGTACATCATCCAAAGGGGAGCCGACTGGTTCAGAACCATCGGAACGGAAAACAGCCCAGGAACTAAGGCCTTCTCCGTAACAGGTAGCGTCAACACTACCGGGGTAGTAGAGGTGCCCATGGGTATCACCCTAAGGGAGATTATATTCGACATTTGCGGTGGTATTAAGGACGGTAGGGACTTTAAGGCCATCCAAATTGGCGGTCCGTCAGGAGGCTGCTTAACGGCAGAACACCTGGATATGCCACTGGACTTCGACTCCTTAACGGAAGTAGGAGCCATGATCGGGTCTGGCGGTATGGTGGTCATGGACCAGGATACTTGTATAGTAGAAGTGGCTAGGTTCTTCATGAACTTTACCCAAAATGAATCCTGCGGTAAGTGTGTCCCTTGTAGGGAAGGAACTAAGAGGATGCTGGAGATCATGGAAAAGATTGTAGGAGGCCAGGCCACTATGAAGGATTTGGAAATCTTGGAGGAGTTAGGCCATGTGGTTACGGAAACATCCCTATGTGGACTAGGAAAGACTGCCGCCAATCCAGTTCTAAGTACCCTTAAATACTTCAGGGATGAATATATTGAACATATAGTGGATAAGAAGTGTAGGGCAGGAGTATGTGAGGCCCTTAAGACTATTAGGATAAGACCAGAATTATGTAAGGGCTGCAGCAAGTGTGCTAGGATTTGTCCTGTTGATGCCATAGAAGGAAAGCTTAAGGAACCATACGTCATCAATGTGGAAAAATGTATTAAATGTGGGGCTTGTATAGAATCATGTGCATTCCAGGCCATAGAGGAGGTATAAATTATGGGAATAATGATTATAGATAATAAGAAAGTAGAATTTACCGATGAAAAAAATGTCCTAGAAGTGGTAAGAAAAGCTGGTATAGATCTACCAACCTTCTGCTACCATTCAGAACTTAGTATCTATGGTGCGTGTAGAATGTGCATAGTTGAAGACGATAGGGGCAAGATCTTTGCCTCCTGTGCACAGCTGCCTAAGGACGGCATGGTCATATACACCCAGACTCCTAAGCTTAGGAAGTACAGAAAGACCATCTTGGAACTTTTACTGGCCAACCATGAAAGGGATTGTACGTCCTGTAATATAACTGGTAGGTGTACCCTTAGGAAATTAGCCCATAGGTTTGGAATAGATGATGTTAGATTTGGAGAATTAGACGAGAAGCTGCCTATAGACGATTCCAGCCACAGCATCGTTAGGAATCCTAATAAGTGTATTTACTGTGGTGACTGTGTAAGGGTATGTGACGAAGTCCAAGGCTTAGGAATCTTAAGCTTTACCCACAGGGGTTCCGATTTAAGGATATCCCCAGCCTTCGATAAAAGCCTTAGTGAAGTGGAATGTGTCAACTGTGGCCAGTGTAGGACGGCTTGTCCCACAGGGGCCATCACCGTTAAGGACGATAGGGAGAGGTTCTGGGATGCCCTACTAGACAAGGATACCAGGGTAGTGGCTCAGATAGCACCAGCCGTCAGGGTAGCCCTTGGGGAAAGGTTCGGTCTAGAGGCAGGAACTATCACTATCGGTAAGATTGTAGCTGCCCTTAAGATGATGGGTGTAGATGAGGTATACGACACAGGCTTTGCAGCTGATATTACCGTCATAGAAGAAAGTGAAGAGTTTGTGGAAAGGCTAAAATCAAACCAAGATCTACCACTCTTTACATCCTGCTGCCCAGCTTGGGTTAAGTTTGCAGAGTATAGGTATCCAGAACTGGTGGATAATATTTCCTCCTGCAAATCACCTCAACAGATGTTTGGAGCAGTAGTCAAGGAATACTATAGGAAGAAGGATGAGGAAGACGGCAAAAAGACGGTAATGGTATCCATCATGCCTTGTACGGCCAAGAAGGCTGAAGCAGCCAGGGAAGAATTTGTAAACAATGGAGTTAGGGATGTAGATATAGTCATAACTACCAATGAATTGGCTAGGCTAATAGTAGAGATGGGAATAGTCTTCGATGAACTGGAAGATCAATCCCTAGATATGCCCTTCGGCTTGGCCAGCGGCTCTGGGGTTATCTTCGGTACCACCGGTGGAGTTACTGAAGCGGTAGTCATGAGGCTTCTAAAGGATAAGCCTGACCATACGGAAAAGCAGGTAATCTTTAATGAAGTAAGGGGCCTAGACAATATCAAGGAAGCAAGCTTCAATGTAGACGGCAGGGAGGTTAGGGTGGCCATAGTCCACGGCCTTAAAAATGCCGATAATCTGATTAAAATGATCAAGGCCGGGGAGAAGCACTATGACTTTATAGAGGTTATGGCCTGCCCAGGCGGCTGTGTATCTGGCGGAGGTCAGCCGGCACCAATAGATAGTGAAATTAGGGCCAAGAGGGCCAGCGGCCTGTATAGAATCGACAGGAAATCCTTCATCAAGAGTTCTGAACTCAACCCACTGGTTACAGAGCTATTTGAAGATTTCTTAAAGGACAAGAAGGAAATACTACATGTCCATAAAAATTCAGAGGTTTCATATGGTCAATAAAAAATATCTCTTTAAGTATTTGATCGATAAGCTATATGAAAAAAACTATTTAAACTTAGATGAGCTAGTCTTTATCCTAGACAATGTCCATATCTATGGTAGGGAATATCTGATGGAAAAAGCCGACGAAACAAGAAGGCGTTATTACGGTAGAAAGGTCTACCTAAGGGGGTTAATTGAGGTTAGCAACTACTGTAGGCGGCAGTGTAAATACTGTGGCATTAACGCCCTAAATAAGAAGGTCCATAGATATAGGCTTACTAAGGAAGAGATCTTAAGACGCTGCCAAGTTGGTTATGAATTAGGCTTTAGGACCTTCGTCCTCCAAGGGGGAGAAGATAGCTACTATAGCGATAATTTCCTGGTAGATCTTATAGGAGAGATTAAAGATAGGTATAAGGATGCAGCCCTTACCCTTTCCCTGGGGGAGAGGTCCTATGAATCCTATAAAAGCTTATACATGGCCGGAGCGGATAGGTATCTGCTCCGCCATGAAACTATAAACAGGGAACTTTTCGAAGAGATTCATATAAATTCTAACTATGATGAGCGGATAGAAGCCCTATGGAACTTAAAGGAAATTGGATATCAGGTGGGGGCAGGTTTTATGGTGGGGATTCCCAAGCAGACTAAGGAAGACCTGGCTAGAGATTTACTCTTCCTAAAGGAGTTGGAGCCTGAAATGGTAGGCATAGGTCCCTTTATCCCCCATAGGGACACCATCTATAGGGATGAAAGGCCTGGCACCTTAGAGGATACTATCACCCTGCTTGCATTAACTAGACTTTTCCTACCTAAGGCCTTGATTCCAGCCACTACAGCCTTAGCCAGTATCCACCCCCATGGTAGGGAGCTGGGCCTAAGGGCCGGGGCCAATGTGGTTATGCCTAACCTTTCCCCACCAGATGTAAGGAAGGATTACAGCCTATACGACGGAAAGGTCAGTACAGGATACGAAGCAGCAGAATTCAGGAAAGAGTTGGAAGAGAGCATCGGAAGAATAGGTTATGCAGTAGATATGTCAAGAGGTGATTATATAGAATGGGAGAGAGCATTATAATTTATGAGGATTATATCCATGAACTGTTGGAGATGACTAAGAATCCCAGCAGGGAGGAAGTAGATAGGGTCTTGGAAAGGGCCAAGAACTGTATAGCCTTAAGCCATAAGGACATAGCCACCCTCCTACAGGTGGACGACAAGGAAGTGATGGAGGAAGTCTTTAAAATAGCAGGCCAGGTTAAAAGGAAGATCTATGGCAACCGGATAGTCATCTTCGCCCCCCTTTATTTAAGCAGCTATTGTATAAACAACTGCCTATACTGTGGATATAAGCAGGAAAATCAAATGCCTAGGAAGAAGCTTACCATGGAGGAGATTCGGGAAGAGGTTATGGCCTTAGAGGAGATGGGCCATAAGAGGTTGGCCTTAGAGGCCGGAGAGGACCCAGTCAACTGCGATATAGACTATATAGTAGATGCCATAAGGACCGTTTACGACACCTACAATAAGAAGGGCAACATCCGCAGGGTTAATGTCAACATAGCAGCCACCACGGTGGAAAACTATAAAAAGTTGAAGGAGGCAGGCATAGGTACCTATATCCTATTCCAGGAGACATATCACAAGCCAACCTATGAAGCCATGCACTTAAGCGGACCTAAGAAGGACTATAATTACCACCTAACAGCCTTCAACCGGGCTATGGAAGCTGGAATAGATGATGTGGGAGCAGGAGTATTGTTCGGCCTTTATGACTATAAGTTTGAAGTCTTGGGACTAATGCTCCATAATGAGTACTTAGAGAGGAATTACGGAGTAGGCTTCCATACCATATCCGTACCAAGGCTAAAGCCGGCCAGGGGAATGAAGGTTGAGGACTTCCCTTATCTAGTTAACGATGAGGAATTTAAGAAGATCGTAGCCATCCTAAGGCTGGCGGTACCCTTTACTGGAATAATCCTATCTACCAGGGAGACCCATGAGATGAGAAGGGAGGTCATTGAGTACGGCGTATCCCAGATCAGCGCAGGCTCCTGTACTGGAGTTGGCGGCTATAGGAAGGGGGAGGAGAAGAACACCCCCCAATTTAAGGTGGGAGATACTAGAAGGCCAATAGAGGTTTTGAAGGAGTTGCTGGAAGATGGCCATATTCCATCCTACTGCACCGCCTGCTACAGGATGGGGAGGACTGGAGATAGGTTTATGGAGCTGGCTAAAAGCGGTCAAATCCAATATGTCTGCCAGCCCAATGCCCTCATGACCCTGACGGAATATGCCATAGATTATGGGGATGAGGAATTTAAAGAGGCGGTAGATAGGATTATAGAAAGGGAAGCCCTAAATATTAAAGATTCAAAGATTAGGGAAAGCTTACTTAATAATATAGATAGGATTAAGGCAGGAGAAAGAGACCTATACTTTTAAAGGAGAGTAGTATGAAGACACCCAAGGCTAATAGAAAGCATATAGTATTCTACGGCAATAGGAATGTGGGTAAATCCTCACTGATGAATAGCTTAATAGGTCAAGAGATTTCCTTAGTTTCAGAAATTAAGGGAACTACCACCGATGTAGTTTCCAAGGCAGTAGAGTTGCTTCCATATGGTCCAGTGGTCTTTGTAGACACCGGTGGGATAGACGATGAGGGAACCCTAGGTAGCTTAAGGGTGGAAAAGACCATAAAAACCCTTGAAAGTGCTGATTTAGCCCTATACGTCCTAGATATAGCAGCTGGTGACTTTGAAATAAGGCTAGAGGAAGAGTTTAAAAAAAGGAAGACCCCTTATATTATAGTTATCAATAAAATAGATCTGGTATCCAAGGAATACTTGGATGAAGTTAAGGATAGGTTTAAATCTTACGAAAATATTGTTTACGCCTCCATAAATGATAGTGAAAGTATAGCTAACTTAAAGGAAGTCATAATTAAGAAGTTACAGGTTCTTGAGGAAGAATCTACCCTCATAGGTGACCTGGTTCCCTATGAGGGTAGGGTAATATTGGTTATTCCTTTAGATGAAGCAGCACCTAGGGGCAGGCTCATCCTTCCGCAGGTGCAAGTACTGAGGGACTGCCTGGACCATGGAATCAAATCCTATGTAGTAAGGGATATGGAACTGAAATCGGCCATTGAGGATATGGAGGATGTGGATCTGGTCATTACCGATTCCAAGGCCTTTAAATATGTGGATAGCATTATACCTAGGGAAATGAAGCTAACTAGCTTTTCCATCCTCATGGCTAGGCAAAAAGGGGATTTGGGAGAATTTTTAAAGGGGATAGAAAGGTTAAAGGAACTTAAATGTAAGGCCAATCCAAAGATCTTGGTTATGGAAAGCTGCAGCCACAATGTGACCCATGATGATATAGGAAGGGTTAAGATTCCAAGGCTTATAGAAAATAATTTAAATAAGAATGTAGACTTTAACTTTGCCATGGGCAATGACTTTCCCGAGGATTTAAGGGATTACGATTTGGTGATCCACTGTGGGTCCTGTATGTTAAATCGAAAGACCATGGTCAATAGGATAAGGATGTGTAAGGAAGCAGGTGTACCCATCACCAACTATGGACTGGTACTGGCCCATGGAGCTGGAATTCTAGATAGGGCCGTTGAAATATTTAAAACCTCTAGTATTGACTAGGGGTTTTTATTATTTTGCTTAGTGTAAAATAATTGTAGGAAAAAATATAAAAAAGAATAGCCTCATATGTTATGATGGAAATGTTC
>JAAYLY010000161.1 GCA_012521625.1 Tissierellia bacterium
CTGCTAAGCCACCTGCTATCATAGAGGCATAAAGGGGTTTCTTAAGGGGAATAGCAATGCCATACAAGGAGGATTGGGAAATTCCAAAGGTGGCAGTCATCCGAAGCGGTAAAACTCTTGTATATTTTACTCTGAGACCTTAAACTAACAGCAAAACTACAACCTGCTAGGGCTAGATTAGATGCCATATTCCCAGGCAAAAGTACTGTATCAAAACCAAGCTGAGCTAGGTTTTGAGTGGCAAGGGGGAAAAGTGCCTACGGGAACTGTGGTATAATCCAGGAGGTTGTTGGCCAAAACCCTTACCCTATTATTACCAATTATTGCTACATCGTTGATTTCCGCCTCAAAGGGGAGGAAACCTCCCTTATGGTAGGCTATACTTCTTTACCATTTACAAAAACCCAGGCCTCATAGATGCCATTTAAATCAAACAACATACGCCTTTCCGTTGCAATCGGATATAACATATTGAACCCCCCCGTAAATTAAAATCTTTATAGTCTTCCATATAAATTGGCTATTTCAATTTTTCTTTTTTACAATATACCCCAATTTTTCTAAATTTGTATTTATTTTGATCCCAGTAAAAAAGCTTAGGATAACCTAAGCTTTTTTCATATATTCTTCAATTTCCCTCCAGATCATTTCCCTAACTTCATCTATCCCCTTATAGTTTACAGCATTTTTATAGGATTCCTCCAATATCTGGTGGTTTTCCCTTGCCCCCTTTAGGCCTTCAACACCTCCTAAAATAAGTTCATTTAATAATCGCTTATCCTCATCTACTCCCTCTGGATTCTCCTTAGGCCTATTAAAGTATTGGTTAAAGTCTATTAAGATGTGTTCAAATTCCGTAGTCTTTATATTGCTGGAGATGATGGTATCCAGTTCAAAGATAAGGACTGATTCTATCTTTTCTGGGAAAAGGGGGGTGTGGAAAATCTCAATATGATAATCATTCATCTTGGCCAATTCAATGATCCTTTTTAGGAAGCTGGTCTTGCCAGTGCCTATCTCGCCCTTTAGATAATACCTATTATTTACATGGGTCAGGATGGTCTTAATATTGTCATAATAGCCCCTTGGTGTATAGGCTGACGAAAATAGGCTTCTTACTTTAAAATCCCGCTCTACTTCCTTAGGAGCCTTACTAAAGATTTGATCTATCAGCTCTTTACTCAATTTATTTGTTCCCTTAAAGTCTACATAGTCTCCATTTCTTGCTTCAATCTCCCTATAGATGCTCTTTGCCGCCTTAAAATAATTAAAGGCCTTCCTATATGCCTTTTTATTGTTTGCCTTAGCCTCTATGATGTCCTTTCTATATAATTGTATCTTCTTATCATCTATAAAATCCGTTAGATTAATTAGCTTTTCCGTAATCCCTGGATGGGTTGGATCCATAGGATGTGGTGGGGTACCGTCTATCAATCCTACCTTCAATTCTTCAATTACTATAGCATCTATGGAAGTTGGATCAGACGGACAATGATGGAATTCTACTGTATATCCTCTTTCGTAGGCCCTACGGGCAATATCCTTCATCATGGAAGACTTTCCTCCACCCGGCATACCCTTCAAAATATATAGCATATTTCTATTAGGACCTATTATATTATGGTGTAAGGAATAAAAACCTTCGGAAGTAAGTCCGCCTGTGAAAATTCTACGAACAGTCTTCATACTCTACCTCCTCGTATAATAATGTTGTAGTTAAAAACTATATTTACTTTTCTATCTCACTCTTCTTGTGAGATAATATTTGTACAGATAGAGGTCGTAGCACTCCTCCTTGAGGCCTAGTCTTCCTAATAAA
>JAAYLY010000162.1 GCA_012521625.1 Tissierellia bacterium
ATTGGAGTATTTGTTACATTCTTTAAAGCCTATTGGGAAAGCAGTGGTGAAGATAGACAATTAAAGGATGGTGTGGAGATTGGGAACTAAAGCTAAAGGGAGATCTTATTCTAATAAATTAAATAGTATGGGAACTAAGGACATATTTTTATATGTCCTTTACTTGCTATTGGTCTTATTACCCCAATATTTTAGGGGAGGTTATTTTGAGTCTGCCTTTATACCCTATATTCTGGGTATGTCCATATTAATGATTATTTATATGTCAAGAAATTATAAGGATAAGAGAGAGGCTATAATATGTAGGGAAACGGACCTATTATTATTATTGTTAACAATCCTTTATGGATTAACTTATTTCTATGCAATAAATAAGAGGGGATCAATAATAGAGTTTATTAAATATGCTTCATTCCTCTCCTTATTTTTAGTAACTACTAATATACATAAGGATAATATAAGTAAAAGAAGGCTAATAGACCTTATTATCTTAGGCGGAATAGTTCTATGTATTATAGGTATAGGTACTATGGTTGGAACATGGGAGTATACGGCCAGCTATAACGGCAGTAGGCTATCTTCCACCTTCCAATATCCTAATACTTTGGCGGTGTATGCAGCCAGCATGTATTTTTTAACCATGGGACAGGCTTTAATAGAAGAAGACCTTAAAAAAATATGTCTATATGGTGGAGGATTGTTCATCTTCTTCTCAACCATGATATTTACATATTCCCGTGGTATGTGGCTATTGTTTCCATTAATTTTGTTAGGCTTTTTTATAGTCTTAGCCGCTAATAAAAAGGTGCAACTATTCTTCTATACTTTAGGTAGTTTAATGATCGCCTTGCCAGCTAGTTTTATCTTTTTAAAACATATTTCCCAAGCTGGCAATAAACTTTGGGGAATCTATATTGCTGGTATAATCGGGTCGGCTATTGTTATGTTGTTTCTAGGTAAGGCAACTGAAATATTAAATAAGGTTTCCATAAAGGCTATAATTGCAATAGTTGTGGCCTTAGGGCTAGTAGCTACTGGCCTTCTTATATTTGCTATAGGTGCTACAGAGCCAATTAAGTTTGAGAATAATACTGCTGAGAGCAAATTAAGCAGAATAACTAGAACTATTAGAAATGTCTTCCCCAATACCCAATATGAGATACTGGTAGAGGGTACAGCTAGGACTAACCAAGAAGGGCAGTATGCGGGAAGATTGGTAGTTCATTCTGTAAATGAACAATTTAAGTATACTAATATAGGGACTCTTCCTATAGAGGAAGATGGGGACTTTAATCTAAGCCTTCCCATCACCACTTTGGAAGATACAAATGTAATAGTTATATATTTTGAAAATCGTAACCCTAACACTAGCATAAGCTTCCAAAAGGCAAGTATAGTAGACTTGCAAACTGACAAAGTAGAAGAGATATCATTAAAATATAAATATATTCCAGAAGCTATAGTTAGAAGAATATCAGGAATAAATGCAACAGACAACAGTGTGCAGGCTAGGCTAATTTTCAGTAAGGATGCCTTTAACTTAGCATTAGACAGCCTATTATTAGGAACGGGAGGCCATGGTTGGGCTACTGCTTATAGGTCCATACAGTCCTATCCATATTGGTCTAAGCACGTCCACAATCATTATCTACAACTATTGGTAGAGACAGGTTTACTAGGTGTAGCCCTGTTTGGAGGATTTTTGATTCTACTTCTATACTATTATTATAAATTTAAGAAGGAAGAGGAAGACATTAGTAGTACAACCTTGGCTGATACCTTATTTATTGCAGCTGCTACCATCTTGGCCCATGCTGCCATAGATTTTGACTTATCCCTAGTGGGTTTATATATTATCCTTTGGGTCTTCCTAGCCTTATTAAACTCCATGGTAAGCCCTGCTAGGGATGAAATAAGTTTATCTAAAATTAGGTTAAATAAAAGAAGCTTAATTAAGTTTAATAGTGTTGTAACCTTTATTACCATTATTGCCATAGTAATTTCAGCATCTATTTACGGAGGTATATTTTTTACAAAGCAGGCCTTAAAGGCTCAGGAAGAAGGAGATGGTGATGGTATTGAATCTGCTCTAAGGAAGGCTACAAAGCTAGATCCATATAATATCAGCTACAGTACTGATCTAATCGATGTATACTTCTTCCAATATACAGCCAAGTCTGACGAATCCTATGGTAATAAGGCAAAGGAAGAGACTGATAGATTATTAAGGATAGGTAAGAATGATCCCCTTACTTATATAACAGCAGCACAGGCTTACTTTAAATTTGGATTGGTAGATGAGGGATTAGGTTTTATAAAACGATCCTTAGAGATGCAGCCCTTGGTTATTGAATCCTATATTCAAAATGCTCAAGCCCATCTATCTATCTTCGATTACCATATTAGTAAAGGAGATTTAGAAGCTGCTAGGAA
>JAAYLY010000163.1 GCA_012521625.1 Tissierellia bacterium
AATTGCATTGTATTTACTCAACTCCCTCCTCTAATACTGGTTATATCATAAAGGAAGGAATTGTCAAGTAACATTCATCTCCCACTTATAGAAGATGGGAGACTTCTGTTGTTAATTAGGTTAAATTAGGAATTTAAATTCCCTTTGTTAAATTGATAAACAGTTCAATGGATCCTACTTTGCAAAAGAAAAATTAGCTAAGGCATATTGAAATTAATTAGGATCTTTAAGTGGGCTTTATCTACTATGTAGTAAGCTATTATTCCCTAAATCTAAACTCCCCGCCTTCTATGGAATCGATTATGGCTAGAGACTCAAGCCTAATGCCCTTTTCTCTTATCTTTCTGCCTCCTTCTTGGAAGCCCTTTTCTATGACAACGCCAATGCCAACTAGACTAGCTTTTGCCTGCTTGACTATATCAATTAAACCTTCTAAAGCCTTTCCATTGGCTAAGAAGTCGTCAATGATTAAGATATTCTCCCCTTCCCTTAGGTATTTCTTAGATACCCTTATTTTATAGGTCTTAGCCTTAGTATAGGAATAAACTTCACTGGTGTATGTATCCTTATCTAGGTTTTTTGATTCGGTTTTCCTTGCGAAGACCATAGGGGCGTTAAAATATTGGGCTACGATTGCAGCTATGGCAATACCTGAAGTTTCCGCCGTTAGGATCTTGTCCACCTTTACGTCTTGGAATAAGCTTTTAAATTTTCTACCTACTTCATTTATTAAATTAACATCTACCTGATGGTTTAAGAAACTATCCACCTTGATAACATTGCCTTCTAAGATCCTTCCCTCTTTTATTATCCTATCCTTTAATAATTGCATAACTTACACACCTTTCATTAGTTTATATATTATTTTAATTATATCTATATATTTTAATAGGTGTGTAAATTTTAACAAGGCTAGCTTTTGGTATAATCATAATAAAATGGGCTAATGATAAAAGGGAATAAATTTAAGGAGTAAGAAGATGTATTATATAGTTTTAGATTTGGAATTTAATCAGGATTTTCCTTCACTACAATAGGGAAAGTAAGTACTGCAAAAGTTGTTAGACCATGAATCATAAATCTAGCCCCCTTAAGTTTATAATAGCTCTATTGATAACTAATTAGCTTATTCTCTAGCACAACTAGTTACTACAATTAATCTAGCACCTAGGCCTGAGAGTACTGCTCTTTAGTATTTATTCTTGTTTATATAGGTTAAACATGCCCTTATAATTAATATAAGTGCTACGAATTTGGTAATTTGAAAATTGCACAAGTCCTAACTCTCTAGTATCTTCTTTACTTCTGCCTCCTTTTCCTTTAAAAGATTATTTAACTTATCACGGTCATTTCTAAGATCCCTTAATATTGAATCAATCCTAGACAGGGCTCCATTTACATTTTCTATAGACCTGTTGATCTTAGATTGGACAAACCAGTCTACGAAGAAGCCATCAAAGAAAAAGTCGGCAAAGGCGGTAAAGCTAGAGATGTTGACTTTTATATCTGTAAATTGATTTACATCTGCCAGTTCCTTCTGGAAGGATTTAAGTAAATACTGTACCCTATGGCCCACCTCATTAGCCTTATCTATAGCGGAATGCTTTGCCATATCGGATATAAAACCTCCACCTAATACATCCCATACACCCCAGCTTCTTGCAGATAATAAATGCTCCTTCATCTCTTCAAGGCCGTCAATTGCCCTATCACCTGCTTCAATAGCTTCATCTACTTCCTTTATATCTAGCTTAAGCTCATTTATTAAGTTTAAGCTTTCCCTCAGCCTCCTACCCTGATAGCTATCATCCTTAAGGAGCTGCCTCTCCTTTTCCTTTATAAGCTCATTATATCTAGCTCTTACATGGGAAAAATCCTTCAATTTTTCATCTATCTCCTTTAATTCCTTCTCCAATTCCCTTATGGTTTCAAGGCATTCTTCATAGCGAAGTTCAGCCTCAAGAAGCTCTTCCCTTTCCTTATCCAATCTATCTTCCTTTTTGCCAACTAAGGATAGGAAAATTGCGCTAAAACTTAGGCCTTCTAACTTTTCAACATCCGCCTTTTCCTTCAATAGCTTTTTATATAGTTCGTCCCTTACTTGGGCCTTTCTCCTTAATTCGGCCTCTAGCATATCCTTCTGGGATAATAATTTCTCCTTAGCCCTCAGCTTCTCTTTAAGCTGGTATATCTCCCTGTTTATTTCAGTAAACATAAAATTCCTCCCTCAATTTCCATTCTTATATTTCTTATATTCTCTAAGGGATTGCCTTAGATAGGGTAAAAACATTATAAATAACACCACGGTTGTTATATATCTTACAACCGACTTTGCAGGCTCCCCGAGAGTTTGATAGACATTTAACTTTCCTGAATATATAGCAATAAACCAAGATAAGGCTGCCAATATTAGATAAAAATTTAGTCTAGTCTTTAAAAAGGAATAAAAGCAGTATAGGGCTATGAATACAAAGATTATTAGACGACCATAATCCATTTTAATCCCCCATTAAAATAATATTACCTAC
>JAAYLY010000021.1 GCA_012521625.1 Tissierellia bacterium
CTTTAAAATGAATATGCCTCTAGTTCTTCATTTTCATAATCATCAGGGAAAATAACCCCCTTTAGGGCTAGAATATGCCTTAAGGCATAATGGTTAAAAATAAAATATTCCTTAAAAACCTCATAATATATTTCATAATCCAATGGATCCTGCTGTGAAAGGATGGGAAAGTCCGCTTTTACCCTATTAAAGGTCTCTCTCTTTCCAGACAAAAATAAAATCAATACTAAATTTTTAGCCAGTAGATTTAATTAGTGCATTAGATTTAAATCTAGGAAGAATAAAAAAAACGAAATCAGGATGGCCTAAATCTGTAAGCCATACCCGATTCCGCATAATATGCTTAGTCCTATCCTTCTTAATATCCTTAATGCTATATAAATTATTGAATCAATTTATCCATCTCATCTACTAATTCCTCAAATATCTTCATGGCATTTCTCACCGGCTCCTCTGTGGCCATGTCTACCCCTGCCTTCTTTAGGACGTTGATTGGGTAGTCGGAGCTGCCGCTCTTTAGGAATTCTAGGTATTTGTCCACTGCTGGCTGGCCTTCTTCTAGGATCTTCTTAGATAAGGCTACAGCTGCTGAGAAACCAGTTGCATATTGGAATACATAGAAGTTGTAGTAGAAGTGGGGAATTCTAGCCCATTCGATGGCTATTTCTTCATCTATTACCACATTAGGTCCGTAATATTTTTTATTTAACTCCCTATATGTCTCACATAAATAGTCCGCCGTAAGGGCTCCACCTGCTTCCAGGTGTTCATTAATAGTCTGCTCAAATTCTGCAAACATGGTCTGCCTAAAGACTGTAGCCCTGAAGCTTTCCAGGTAGTGGTTGATTAAATACAGCTTTTCATTCTTATCCTTAACAGTCCTAAGCATATAATCCAACAATAGGGCCTCATTTAGGGTAGAAGCCACTTCTGCTACGAAGATACTGTAGTTGCCATAGACATAGGGCTGGTGCTTCCTAGTGAAGTAGCTATGGATGGAGTGGCCCATCTCATGGGCTATGGTAAAGACGTTATCTAGGGTTTCGTGGTAGTTCAATAGGATATAGGGTTTGGAATCATAAGTTCCGCCGGAGTAGGCTCCAGCCCTCTTACCCTTATTTTCATATACGTCAATCCATCTAGATGTAAAGCCTTCCTCTACTACCCTTAGGTATTCTTCCCCTAGGGGCTCTAAGCCCTTCTTAACTAATTCAACAGCCTCCTCATAAGGTATCTTAAATTCCACATCCTTAACTATTGGAGTATAGATGTCGTACATATGAAGTTCATCTACTCCAAGGGCCCTCTTTCTAATATCCATATACTTATAGAAGGTATCAAGCTTTTCATGGACAACCTTTATTAAATTATCGTATACCCTTAAGGGTATATTGTTCCTATCTAAGCTGGCCTCCCTAGTATTCTTGTAGTTTCTAATCCTGGCATTGAAGATATTGTTCTTCAACTCCCCATCAAGGGTAGCTGCAAAAGTATTTTTCAAGCTATAATAGACCTTGTAAAACTCCTTAAAGGCCCTCTTTCTAACTTCCCTATCCTTGGATTCCATAAAGGGGATGAAGTTACCCTTAGTAAGCTCTACTTCATTTCCTTCCTCATCCTTGATGGTGGGGAATTTAATGTCGGCGTTGTTTAACATACTAAAGATCTTTTCAGGGGCTGCTCCCACTTCACCTGCTTGGGCAAGGATTGCCTCCTCCCTGGCTGAAAGGACGTGGTCCTTACTTCTTAAGATATTTTCAAAGTAGTGTTCATATACCTTAAGCTCAGGCTCCTCCTCCATATATTTCTTTAAAGTTTCTTCATCTAGGGTTAAAAGTTCCGGTTCAAAGAAGGCTATTTTAGAGCTGATCTCCACATAGAGGTTCATGGCCCTGGCATTTAGGGATTGGTGCTCTCCAATCCTAGTGTCTTCATCTAATTTTAGGCTAGAATAGGTGTAAACATTGGCAATAGACCTAAGAAGCCTTTCCATATCCTTTAAGGCTGTTAATAGGCCCTTGCTGCTCTTGGTAAACTGGCCCATATGCTGTTGGAAGTCCTCTGCCATCTTGCCAGCCTTCTTAAATTCCTCTTCCCATGCATCTAGATCTTTAAAGAAGGATTCTAAATCCCATTTAAATTCTTCGGCTATATCCTTCCTTTCTAAAACTTCCTTTGCCATCAATATTCCTCCTCAAAATCTATATTATTTAATCCATGGATGAATAAATCCCTAGCTATAGGCGCTGCTCCCTGCCCTCCTGTAACTCCTGCCTCCTCCAAGACTACTGCTATGGCTAGGCGGGGGGCTTCAGCTGGTGCAAATCCAACGAACCAGCTATGGGATTTGCCAGAAGGATTCTCTGCTGTCCCCGTCTTACCCGCTACAGTTACGTTCCTAATCCTGGCATTAGTTCCTGTACCTGCCTTTACCGTATCCACCATCATATCCTTGATGGTATTGGCTACGGAGGGGCCTGTAACTGTAGATATTACTTCAGTATCCATAACCTTTAAGATCCTACCATCCTTATCAATAATCTCCTTAACCAGTATTGGTTTAACCATCTCCCCCTCATTGGCTATGGCTGAAGCCATCATGGCCATATTAAGGGGAGTAACTACTACCCTACCCTGGCCAATACCGGAGGCAGCTATTTCTGTTTCTTCCACATTACCCTTGTAGGGGAATTGGGATGTCTTAACTGGCAGGTCGAAGTGGATTTTTTTGTTGATCATAAACCTTTCTGCCACTTCTCCAAACTTATCCTTACCCATTACCACCGCCTTTTCAGCAAAATAAGGGTTACAGGATTTAACAAAGGCATCGTGTAGGTTTAACTTACCATGGGCCCTTTCATTGTAATCAGTTAGTTTATACCCATCTATAACGGTGCTTCCAACACAATTATATTCTAAGTCTAGGCTGAAAGATTCCAAGACCCCTAGGGTTGTTACCATTTTAAAGATGGAACCAGGGGTATAAAGACCCTGGGTTGCCCTGTTTAATAGGGGGCTGTCGGGATTTTCCGTTATCTCCTTCCAGTTTTCATTTAAGTTAGCTACGTTGAAATCCGGCAGGCTTACCATGGCGTAGATCTCCCCAGTTTTAGGATTCATAAGTACGATGGAGCCCTTCCTGCCATTTAGTAAGCTCCTTGCCTTCTCCTGGGTGCTGTGGTCTATAGTTAGCTTTAAGTTATTTCCTACCGATGAGGGTAGGACTAGGTTTTTAAGTTCATTTAAGGCAGCACTTTCGCTTATATCTAGAAGCACATTATTATATTCCAGTTCCAAGCCAGCCTTTCCATACTCCCTATAGCTATAGCCTATTATATGGCTATATAGGTTGCCGTATTTATAGTATCTTTTATTGGTCTCCCCATCCTTTTCACTATAGGCCAGGACATTTCCATTCCTATCCATGATAGAACCCCTAAGGACGTTCTCCTCATTGATCCACAACCTCTTATTGTAGGAATTGTTCTTTACCGCCTCAGCCTTGAAGACCTGGAAGTAGCTTAGATATCCTACCAGTCCTACAAACAGGATACAAAAAGCCGATAAAACTAAGATTATCCTCCTATTTTCACTAGTCATCGCTCATCCTCCATTCGAAATCCTCTGATGCAGCTTGAAGTATGCCTAAAGCTATGAAGCTTGATAAAATGGAGGTTCCACCATAGGCTACGAAGGGTAGGGTTATACCCGTAAGGGGGATTACCTTAAGTACCCCACCAAGGATGATGAAGGATTGAACCCCAAATAGGGTGCTGATACCCAGGGCTAGGATCCTGTAAAAGAGGTTACTTTGGCCTAGGGCTATCTTAAATCCCCTGTAGACTAGGAGCAAAAATAGCATTATAATCCCCATGCCGGTGAAAACCCCCAGCTCTTCACAGATGGCTGAGAAGATGAAGTCGTTATAGGCTAGGGGGATAAAGTGGGGATGTCCTAGGCCTAAGCCCTTACCGAAGAAGCCCCCTTCTGCTATGGCAAAGAGGGATTGGGTAATCTGATACCCCTTATCATCTATATACTGCCATGGGTCTATCCAGGTTGCTACCCTTATCCTAACATGGCTAAAGGCCTGGTAGGCAATTATGGCCCCTAAGACCGCAAGGCCTATGTTTAATAAAATCAACTTCCTATCCTCTTCATAGATAAATTGGATGGCTAGGAAGATGGCGTAAAAGATTACAGCCATACCTAAATCCCTCTGTAAAAATAAGAGACCTATGAAGGAGTAGGCTATAGCCATTAAAATATAGGATGAGTATTTCATCTCCTTAAAGTTTTCATATTGGTAATAAAAGCTGGCTAGGATAAAGATCAAGATAAGCTTAGTAATCTCCGCCGGCTGGAAACTAACTCCAAAGACCCTTATCCAGTTGATGGCCCCGTAGGTCCTCTTTCCCAATAGGAAGGTTAAGATGAATAAAAAGTAGGCCAAGCCTATATAGATGTAGATTAAACGGTTTAGGCCCTTTAGGTATCTTACTAAAAAGTAGGATATATAGAAAAAGAAGATGCCCAAGGCCAGCCACATCAGCTGCCTTACTCCCGCCTGGGAATCGATCCGGTAGATCATTATTAGGCCTATGGACATGAGCATGGTGGCTATTAAGAATATGTAATTATCGCCTTTGGAAATCTTAAGCAGTAGATAGTTGGATATGTGTACCAATAGGATAAGACCTATTCCAATCCCTATTATATACTGGTCTAGATTATCCTTTTGATAGATGAATAAAAGGATAAGGGCTAGGATCTCATATAGGAATAACAACCTCCTAGGTGTACTTGGCCTGATATTAGTGTCTAACATACTATCACATTCCTTTATTTACAAATAGAAAGTCTATATTTCCAACTCTAATCCTATCTCCATCCTTTAAAGGGACCACATCCTGAATCCTCTCCCCATTTAGATAGGTACCGTTGGCGCTGTTTAGGTCCTCTAAGAAGTATTCATCTTCATCCTTTACAATTTGAAAATGATCCTTGGATACGTAGGGGTCCTTTATGACTATATCGTTATCTCCCCTCCTACCTAAGGTCAGCCCCTCCCCTATGCTGTAGTATTCGTTGATCTTAAAGGGGATGGAATCCTTTCTGTTGACTAGTTTTAGATAGGCACCACCCAAGGCAGTATTGTTCATCCCCTTAATATCTAAATAGATAAGTCTAATGATGCTGAAGATGAACATATAGATGATAATGATAAATATATATTTAAATAGTAGGGATAATATATTAAACATACATATTCCTCCAAAATTTCTTATGAATAAATATTATCATAACCGGCTGATAATGTGAATTATTTTGCTTTAACTTATTTTATTCTAGCTTGATTTCTGATATTATTAGACTATAGATTGGAGGTATGGTATTGAAAAGATTGACCCGTTCTAGAACTAATAAGGTTTTTTCAGGTATTTTTGGAGGATTAGGCGAATATTTCAACATCGATGCTACTTTGTTTAGGATAGCCTATGTATTCTTTGGCTTTGCCAATCCTTTCTTATCACTCCTAGTCTATGGGATAGCTTCAGCCATAATCCCCGAAGGTGATGATGTTATCTATCACGACTATGATTATGGTAATACTAATGACAACAGCAAGACCTTTATAGGTGTGGGCCTAATAATCCTAGGTGCTGTATTGCTGATGAAGAATTTATTACCACCCTTCCATATAATGTTTCCTAATTTTAGGCAAATTATAAGACAAGTCTGGGATTTTTGGCCAGTTTTACTGATTTTGTTAGGAGTCTATGTACTTTTCAACCAAAGAAAGGATTATTAAACCAAAGATTAGTGATTAAGATGGTTATAGATTTTTCATATGAAAAGGAGAAAATTAAATATACTTCCGGCTATATCTTTAAGGGAAAGAACTATAGGTGTTCCCATATAAAGTTTAAGACCCTATATAAAAATCCTGCTCCCGGCACTGAAATGGTGGAGCTTTATAACTACCAGCCTAAGGGGGAAGTTAGGGCCTCCAGCCTAATCCTCCACGGCCTAGGAAGTAGGAATATTAAATTCCTACTCTGGCTAGGCCCCCATTTGGCATCAGCAGGCGTAAATACTACAGTTCTAATCCTGCCTGGCAACTACACCAGGGTGGAGGATAAGTCAGTAAGTGGCAGGTCCTTCCTATATCCAAAATTGGAGCTTATGTTTCAGTTTTGGGAGCATGGGGTGGTGGATGTTTTAAGTAGCATTGACCTTTTGGAGGATGCAGGCCTTTGGAAGGAAAACTCCCTTCTAATGGGCTACTGCCTGGGGGGTATGATAAGCAACATTATTTCTGTTTTAGATGACAGAATTCAACATACCCTTTTTATGACTACGGGAGGACACATACCTAAAATATTACACGAGTCACCTGCTACTGCCTTTGCAAGGAAGCTGTTTGAAAAAGAGGGTTTAGATTGGGATGGCTTAGAGGATAAGGACTTGCTCTATAGGATATATAAAGAGCAGCTGCCTCTTATAAAGGAGATGGATCTTGACGATATATTTAGTAGTGATAAAATTCATCCCCTATTTAAAATCGATCCTTTAACTTATGCCCATTTTATCGATAAGAAGAAGGCAACTTTCATAGATGCCCTATTTGACGGCACCCTGCCTTTAGAATCTAGGAAGGAGCTTTACCAGCTCATGGAAGGGGCCAATAGGAAGATACTTCCCATATCCCATGTCAACTGGCTGCCCTTCAGCTACTTTATAGCCAAATATATGCTCCATAAGTTAAATATCAGCGATAGGATGGCAAAGAAGGCACTGCTTAAGAAGGAAAGGATCGAAAACCCTCTAGAAAAATAAGTAAAAATTAACAGGTGACTCATATGAATCTAAAGGACAAGTTGAGAAGGTCATTTTTTATAGTAAATAAAATATACCTATTTATCATCTTCCTCTTCCTATCCATAGCTGACTCTACCCTAGGTCTTATCTATTTCTTGATATCCCTATTTATCTATATCTGGAAAACCCTAACCTATAAGGTGCCTATGGAGGTAGATGTGGATATAGAATTTAAGACCCTGGTCTATAAGGAAACGGAAGAAAGGGATTTAAAGCTGGACCTCTACTATCCAGCTAGGATGGGAGATAAGAATCCCTTAATCTATTTTTGTCATGGGGGTGGCTGGATTTCAGGCTTTAGGAACCAGCCTAATAATGTATCCTGGTGCAGGTTCCTTGCTTCCAGGGGCTTTATGGTAGCCAGCATTGATTATAGGTATGGGCTGACTAACAGCATGGAAGACATCCTAAGGGATTATGGAGACGGTTTACAATTTTTAAGGGATAGGGCAGAGGAATTAAAGATCGATAGGGATAATATAATATTGATGGGCTTATCTGCTGGGGGGCACCTTTCCCTCCTTTATGCTGCTTATAACTCCTTCTTGGAATTGGAGGATCGGATCAAGGGAATAAGGGCTGTGGTGGCCTACTATGCCCCAAGTAACCTAAAGGATATCTTCGATAAAGGAAATAAGTCCCTCTTTGCCAAATTCGGCACTGCCAGGACCTTAGATGGCAAGCCTACTGAGATTGAGGAGATTTACGATTACTACTCCCCCATTAATTGGGTAAGCAAAAACATGCTGCCAACCCTCCTTGTCCATGGTAAATTAGATGATACGGTATCCTTTTATTCCTCCCTTAAGTTAGCAGAAAGGCTTAAGTACTTCAATGTCCCTTATGAATTCTATGTACACAAGAGTGCCGGACACTCCTTCGATACTAGATTGAAAGACTTGACTACTGTCAATATATTAGAGAAGACAGTTAGATATATAAGGAAACAGATATCAGGAGATGGAAAATGAAGATAACTGAAATATTACCACAGAAAAGGAACAATAGAGTAAATATCTATATAGACGGAGAATTTGCCTTTGGTCTAGATGAGGAATTAAGGTTCAAATATGACCTATATGTAGGCAAGGAGGTTAGCCAGGACTTTATAGATGAGGTTATAAAGGCTGAGGAGGAAAAGAAGGTTATAAACCAGGCCCTCAACCTTCTATCCTACGCCGCCAGGTCTAGAAAGGAACTATACAAAAGGCTAGCTAAAAAGGGCTATGAGGAAGAGCAGATAGAAAAAGCTATAGCTTTTTGTGAAAAGTATGGGTATATAAACGACCATGAATATGCTAAAAGCTTTATCAGGGATAGGATCAAGCTAAAGAAGCATGGCTCAAGGCGAATCCGCTATGATTTGATTTCCAAGGGAATAGGTCAGGAAGTTATAGATCAAGTGCTAGATATAGATGAAGATGAGGAATATGAAAGGGCCTTAGAGCTTGCGAAAAAGAGGATTAAGTCCTACAAGAATGATAATAAACAGGCAATTTACCGGAAATTAGGTGGATATTTAGCCAGGAGGGGCTACCCCTACTCTGTAGTTACCAAGGTTTTAAGGGAAGTTTTAGGGGAATTGGAAGGATAAATAAAATAATAAACTAAAATAAATTGGTGAATAAAAGTAAGTTAGTAAATTAATGAGTAAAAGATAAGTTATTTGAAGATAATAGATAGGTAATTGAGGTTGGTTAATGAAGATAGTTAAAGAGGATAGTTAAAAGAGATATTAAAGAGGATGGTTAAAATATTTATAAAGGCAGTAAACTTTTATCTCAACTTTGATAATTGTGAGCGAAATAGGTGATAACTTGTTCTATGTTTATATGCTTAAGTGCAGGGATGGGTCCCTATATACAGGATATACAGTGGATTTAGAGGCAAGGCTCAAAAAACACATGGAGGGAAAGGCATCCAAGTATACCCGCAGCAGGCTGCCAGTGGAGTTGGTATATTATGAGGAGTATAAGACTAAGAGTGAAGCTATGAAGAGGGAAGCTGCCCTTAAGAAGTTAAATCGTACAAAGAAGCTTAAGTTAATCGAAAATGGAGTGATTTAATGAGC
>JAAYLY010000164.1 GCA_012521625.1 Tissierellia bacterium
AGTTTGATTGATGACTCTAAGACGAGTTATTTCTTTTTGAGTCATATTGAATGTCTCCTTTCGCATACATGACATTTTATCAGAATAAATTCAATATGACATTATCATAGAATAACTACAAAATTTTATAAAAAGGTGTTGACAAAAGTTCTTTAGGGTGTTAAAGTAGTATAAATTATTCTTTTAAAGTGGTATAATGAATCTTAAAAATCCATAATATTAAAGACGATGATGAAGAGGAAAACTATCGGCAACTAATCACAGCGAGCTGGGTATGGTGGAAGCCAGTATTAGACTGATAGATAATAGCTCACTTCGGAGTCTCATAGCTGAAATCATAAGCTTTTATGATAGTAGGTTATGATGTTTGCCTACATTACAAGGCCAGGGTTTGGTAGAACCTAGTGAGGTAGTGTCCGTGAGGACATTACGAAGTAGAGTGGTAACGCGCCAGTGCGCCTCTATTATATAGCAATATATAATAGAGGCTTTTTGTTTCTATATAGATAATAAAGATTAAATACATATATGCGCATATATGGTTACTGGGGGGTGGTTGCATTTATTAGCGACATTGGACTCATTAAAAACTTTGGAATAATTCTTAAGATGATAAAAGAAGAAATTGAGAAAATTATCAAGAATATGTTAAAGAAAATAATAAAGGAGAGTGTATATACGTGAAAAAGACATTGGCTTTGTTTTTAGCATTGGTAATGATGGCAAGTTTTCTTGTAGGCTGTTCGGCAGGTGGAACAGGTGGTAGTGGGGATTCAGATACTATTAAAGTTGGTTTGAACTATGAATTATCAGGTAACAACGCCTCTTATGGTACAGACCTAGCCACTGGGGTAGAGATGGCTTTAAATGAGATAAATGAAAATGGTGGACTATTAGGAAAAGAAATAGAAATTATCAAGATGGATAATAAATCAGACAGTACTGAGGCTGCCAACGTAGCTACAAGACTGATCACAAGGGAAGATGTAGTAACTATCCTTGGCCCTGCAACTTCAGGTAATACCAAGGGTGCTATCCCAGTAGCATCCCAACATAAGATTCCTCTAGTTTCTGCTTCAGCTACTGCTGATGACGTAACTGTGGATAGCAATGGTAATGTTAGGGAATTTATCTTTAAAACATGCTTCAGTGACTCATTCCAAGGTGTTACTATAGCAAACTTCGTTCACGGCGAATTAGGGTTAAAAAATGTAGCTATCTTAACTGAAAATACCAGTGATTATAGTAAGGGAATTACTGAAAATTTTAAAAAGACATTTACAGAACTTGGTGGAAATGTAGTTATAGAAGAAGCTTACCAATCAAAGGAAACAGACTTTAAAGCTGTTTTAACTAACATTAAGGCAGCTAATCCAGAAGCTTTAATCGTTCCTGGATACTATGAAGAAGTTGGTCTAATTATAAAGCAAGCTAGGGAGTTAGGATTAGATGTACCTGTATTAGGTGGAGACGGCTATGATTCACCAAAGATAGTAGAATTGGCAGGTAGTGAAGCCCTAAATGATGTTTACTTTACAAACCACTACTCACCAATGGATGATGCTCCAGAAGTTGTAGAGTTTAGGGAAAAATTCAAAGAAAAGCACAATATGGAACCAAATGCCTTCCATGCCTTAGGATATGACTTAGGTTACTTCTTCGCTGATGCAGTTGAAAGGGCAGGGGAAGCAGATCCAGCTAAGATCAGAGATGCTATGGAAAATACTGTAGACTTTAAAGGTATCACTGGTACCCTATCAATCGACGAAAATCATAACCCTGTTAAGGCAGTAACTATACTGAAGTTAGTTGATGGTCAACCAACCTTCTTAATGAAGTTAGAACCTTAATCTAGGTGGGGTCCTTCCCCACCTAAGATATAATTGACATGACAGATGGAGTGATAGAATGGAACAAGTTATACAACAGGTAGTAAATGGCGTATCCCTAGGTAGTATATATGCCTTAATAGCATTAGGTTATACTATGGTATACGGAATAATTAAATTGATAAACTTTGCCCATGGAGACATCTATATGATAGGGGCTTATGTAGGATTTGCTCTAACTACTTTCTTTAATTTCGGTTTTTTTCCTGCACTTATAGTTTCTATGTTGGTCACCAGTATACTGGGAATTATAATTGAGAAAGTAGCCTATAAACCCTTGAGGAATTCTACAAGAATTGCAGCATTGATAACAGCCATATCGGTGTCCATGTTTTTACAATATGGCTTGATGTACTTTGTAACACCACAAACTAGGACTTATCCTGAAGTTTTACCAAACGTACAGCTAAAACTCTTCGGCACTAATGCGGTTATCGACCTTAAAAACATCTATATCCTAATAGTTACTCTAGTATTGATGGTTGTACTTCAATATGTAATCCACAGAACTAAGGTGGGTAAAGCCATGAGGGCAGTTGCCCTAGATGGGGATGCCTCTCAGTTGATGGGAATAGATATAAACAAAACTATTTCATACACCTTTGCCATTGGTTCTGCTTTAGCAGGAGCAGCTGGAGTCTTAGTAGGTGTCTATTATAACACCATCAACCCCTTAATGGGTTCCGTTCCTGGCCTTAAGGCCTTTATAGCAGCAGTTATAGGGGGTATAGGAATTATACCAGGAGCAGTATTTGGGGGATTCTTCCTAGGTATAGTAGAGACTGGAGTAAGTGCACTAGGTGGGTCCTTGTATAAGGATGCGGTAGCCTTTGTAATTTTAATATTAGTCCTTCTAATTAAACCTAATGGTTTATTCGGTAGTAACCAGAAGGAGAAGGTGTAAGGAGATGTTTGACATGAAGATTGGGACGAAAAAGAATATGCTAACCTTTGGGCTAGTTTTAGCCATATATCTTGTGGTACAACTACTCCTAAACATGGGAATATTAGACTCCTATATTGAGATAAATATGGTTATTATTGGAATCAATATTATACTGGCAGTTAGCCTAAACCTAATAACAGGTTTTACTGGACAATTTTCACTAGGCCATGCAGCCTTTATGTCCATTGGGGCCTACACATCGGGGATCTTAACTGCCAAGCTAGGCCAACCCTTTATAGTAGGAGTAATAGCTGCTGCCCTAACTGCATCTATGGCAGGAGTGATTATCGGAATTCCTACCCTAAGGTTAAAGGGGGACTACCTAGCCATAGCCACCCTAGGCTTTGGGGAGATTGTCAGGATAATTGGTTTAAATAATGATTATATTGGTGGGGCCATTGGACTTAATGATATACCCCAATATACCAATTGGACCTGGCTATACTTTTCAGTAGTGCTAACCATCTTTATAATCAGCAACTTTATAAAATCCTACCATGGTAGGGCTTGTATAGCCATCAGGGAAGATGAGATTGCTGCTGAGGCTATGGGTGTAAATACAGCCTATTATAAGACCCTGGCCTTTGTAATAGGTGCCTTCTTTGCAGGGATAGCAGGAGCATTACATGCCAACTACTTTTACTTTATTAAGCCTGACAGCTTCGGTTTTATGAAGTCTATAGATATTCTAGTAATCGTAGTATTTGGTGGTTTAGGAAGTATAACAGGGTCGGTAGTAGGTGCAGTAGCCTTATCCATCCTATCCACCCTACTACAGGGTATACCAGAGTTAAGGATGGTCATCTATGCAGTAGTATTATTCTTAATCATGGTCTACAGGCCGCAAGGTTTAATGGGTGATAGGGAGTTAAAATTATTTAAAAAGGTAGGTGTTGTAAATGGAAATGCTAGTAGTAAATAATCTGCATAAATCCTTTGGTGGGGTTAAGGCAGTTACCAATATAAATATGAAGATAGAGGAAGGACAAATCGTAGGCCTTATAGGACCTAACGGGGCTGGTAAGACTACCTTTTTCAACCTTTTAACAGGCATCTACAGCCCCAGTTCTGGTGAGATAGTCTATAGACTAAAGCAGGAAGTTTCCTCCTGTAGTTTTAAGCCAGATAAGATGGTTAAATATGGGGTTTCCAGGACCTTCCAAAATATTAGATTGTTTAAAGAGATGACGGTTTTAGAGAATGTATTGATCGGTTACCACAACAACTTTAAATACAACCTATTTACTTCCCTTTTTAGATTGCCTTCTTACTATAAGGATGAAGAAAATGCCTACGAGGAAGTAATCCAACTACTAAAGAGGTTTAACCTATATGATAAGAAGGACCACTTGGCCAAGAGCCTACCCTATGGTGAGCAGAGAAAGGTTGAAATCTGCAGGGCTTTAGCTTCTAAACCCAAGCTGCTTTTATTAGACGAGCCAGCTGCAGGTATGAACCCACAAGAGACTAAGGAATTGACTCAGTTGATCAAGTGGATAAGGGACGAATACGACTTAACAATTATCCTAATAGAGCATGACATGTCCCTAGTAATGGAACTTTGCGAAAATATCTTCGTATTCAATCACGGTACTCTTTTGGCAAAGGGGACTCCAAAAGAGATTCAACATGACCCTAGAGTAATCAAGGCATATTTGGGAGGTGAGTAGCCTTTGCTAGAATTAAAGGACTTAAATGTCTTCTACGGCGGAATCCATGCCCTAAAGGACGTAAGCTTAAAAATAAATGAAGGAGAAATAGTTACCCTTATCGGTTCCAACGGTTCCGGTAAGACTACTACCCTTAGGACTATTTCAGGTTTAGAAAAGGCTAAATCTGGGCAGATTATCTTTGAAGGGGAAGATATAACTGCAAAACCAGCTTCAGAAATAGTAAAGTTGGGGATTTCCCACGTGCCTGAAGGCAGGAGGGTCTTCAGCACCATGAGCGTATACGAAAATCTAGAGATGGGGGCCTATATAAGAAGTGACAAGGCTGGGATAAGGAAGGATATGGAAAAGATCTTCAACTGGTTCCCTATTCTTTATGAAAGAAGAAATCAAAATGCCATCAACCTATCCGGTGGCGAACAGCAGATGTTGGCCATCGGTAGGGCTCTTTTATCTAGACCGAAAGTATTATTATTAGATGAGCCCTCCATGGGTTTAGCTCCTATAATCGTAAATGAAATTTTTGAAATTATCAAAGATATAAATAAGGATGGGATGACTATCCTCTTAGTTGAGCAAAATGCTAAAATGGCCCTTCAATGTGCTGATAGGGCATATATCATTAAAAATGGTAGTATTGAATTAGAAGGAACTTCAGAAGAACTGTTAAATAACGATTTGGTTAGGAAGGCTTATTTAGGCGGTTAAGCAGGGTTAAAAATCTTTGTCTAGTTATATTGGGAATATTTTTTTCTTTTTATCCAATACTATAAAAGAGAAGATAATGTTGATTTTATATATAGAAAGTTTTATAATTAAATTAAGGAAGATAATCAATTTTTTAACATTTTTGGAGGGATAGGAATGAGAGCTCACGTAGATAGAGACGCCTGCATCAGCTGCGGTCTTTGTACAACTATTTGTCCAGATGTATTCGAACTAGATGATGAGGATATTGCAACTGTAATAGCTGATCCAGTACCAGCTGAACATGAAGCTAGTGCTCAGGAAGCTGCAGATTCATGCCCAACTGATGCAATCTCAATAGAAGAATAATACCTAAGACAAAAGGAACTCAGCAATGAGTTTCTTTTTTTGTTGTTTTTAAGACAATCTTGGGTATATTTAATTTATATGCCTAAAATTCAAAAAATCTAGAGGCAAGGGTATGAAAATTGTTATAATAGTAGGTAGTATTAGAAAAAAACTAAAAATTTAAATTTAGAAAGAGGTCATAAATGAAAAGAAAGTTACCAAAAAAACCACTAACCTATTATTACATCTTAGCCTTAGTACTATTTATAGTAATAAACACCTTTATATTTCCAAGGCTTTTTGAGGAAAAGGTTGAGGAGGTTAATTATAATACCTTCCTAGAGTTATTGGAAGATAGGGATATTGGGGAAGTAGAAGTTACCGATACCCAGATAATCTTTAAGCTTAAGGGGGAAAAGAATAAGATCTATACCACAGGCCTAATGCCAGACCCAGACTTAACCAATAGGTTGGAGGAGGCTGGAGTCAGCTTCAGCAAATCCGTACCCAAGGAAGTATCTCCCCTAGTAAATATCTTGATTAGACTTAGCCCCATGCTAATCTTCTTAGCTATAGGCCATTACCTATCTAAGAATTTGGAAAAGCGGATGGGGGGCATGTACTTTGGAAAGTCTAATGCTAAGATCTACGTTCCAGCCCAGGCGGGAACCACCTTCGATGATGTGGCTGGGCAGGATGAGGCCAAGGAAGCCTTACAGGAGATAGTAGACTTTTTACACAATCCTAAGAAGTATCAGGAAATAGGGGCTACCATGCCTAAGGGAGCCCTTCTAGTAGGGCCACCAGGAACGGGTAAGACCCTCTTGGCCAAGGCTGTAGCCGGGGAGGCCGATGTGCCCTTCTTCTCCATATCTGGTTCTGAATTTGTGGAGATGTTTGTAGGTTTGGGAGCAGCCAAAGTTAGGGACCTGTTTAAACAAGCGCAGGAAAAGGCTCCTTGCATAGTCTTTATAGATGAGATAGACACCATCGGTAAGAAGAGGGATGGGGTTGGAATCAGCGGCAACGATGAAAGGGAGCAGACCCTAAACCAGCTGCTGACTGAAATGGACGGCTTTGATGGCAAGGAAGGGGTAGTAATCCTAGCTGCCACCAACAGGCCAGAATCCTTAGATAAGGCCCTTTTAAGGCCGGGTAGGTTTGACAGGCGTATACCAGTTGAACTGCCTGACTTAAATGGAAGGGAGGCCATCTTAAAGGTTCATGCTAAGAAGATTAAGATGGAATCCGATGTGGACTTTAGGCAAATTGCCAAGGCCACCGCAGGAGCTTCAGGTGCCGAACTGGCCAATATAGTCAATGAAGCTGCCCTAAGGGCCGTAAGGCATAACAGGACCAAGATAACCCAGGAGGACTTAGAGGAAGCCGTTGAAGTTGTTATAGCCGGCTATCAAAGGAAGGGTGCAGTTATCTCACCTAAGGAAAAGAGGATTGTAGCCTTCCATGAGATTGGACACGCCTTAGTAGCAGCCAAGCTTACTAATACGGACCCGGTCCACAAGATTACCATAATTCCAAGGACTTCAGGAGCTTTAGGCTACACCATGCAGGTGGCTGAGGATGAAAAATTCCTCATGTCCAAGGAAGAGCTCTTCAATAAGATAGTTATCCTATGCGGCGGTAGGGCTGCCGAGGAGGTTATGTTCAACACCATAACTACTGGGGCCAGCAACGATATTGAAAAGGCCACTGAACTAGCCAGGGCTATGGTCACCAGATTTGGTATGAGTGAAAACTTCGACATGATGGCCTTAGAGACCGTAACCAACCAATACCTAGGGGGGGATAGTTCCCTAGCTTGTTCACCGGAGACGGCGGCCAAGGCGGATGAAGAGGTTCTAAATATCATAAAAACTGCCCATACTAAGGCTATAAAGATACTTGAAGAAAATAGGCTCAAATTAATTGAGCTTTCTAATTATCTATTAGAGATGGAGACTATTACCGGCGAGAAGTTTATGGAGCTGTTGAATAGTTAATATACTATAATTGGAGGTAAAAATGGAGTTTATTACTACTAAGATGAAGGTTCAGAAGCATATTGCTCTAGTTGCCCATGACAACATGAAGAAGGAGTTAATAGAGTGGGTTGATAGGAATAAGGATATCTTAAAGAAACACTTCCTATGTGGTACTGGCACCACAGCTAGGTTAATAGCTGAAACAGTGGAATTGCCTGTTAGGGCCTTTAAATCAGGCCCCTTGGGTGGTGACCAGCAAATAGGTTCTAGGATTGCAGAAGGGGATATAGACCTTTTAATCTTCTTCTGGGACCCCCTAGAGGCCCAGCCCCATGATCCAGATGTAAAGGCCCTCTTAAGGATAGCAGTCCTTTACGATGTACCAGTGGCTACCAATCGGGCAACGGCTGACTTCATCCTATCATCTCCCCTGATGAATAGCGAATACAACAGAAATATCATCGACTTTAACAAACTTATGAGTAAGAGGACTAAGGAGAAGCTCTTAAAAGATTAATTATTATTAATAGTAGTAAAAGGGCTTGCATTTTACTTTATATAGTGCTATAATTTACCCATAGCTTTAATTCGGTAGTAATAGCAACACAAGAATTTCTGTGTCAACCATGTATCTTCAGCATATATGGAAGAAATTTTATTTGTGTGGTTTACAACGAATTAAAGGCAATAAATAAAATTTCGGAGGTATATGCATGAAAGGTACAGTTAAATGGTTTAACGCAGAAAAGGGTTATGGTTTTATAACTACAGAAGAAGGAAATGACGTATTTGCTCATTACACAAAAATTAACAAAAATGGCTTCAAAACTCTAGAAGAAGGCCAAGAAGTTGAGTTTGAAGTAGTAGAAAGTGAAAAAGGTCTACAAGCTGAAAATATAAATATTTTATAGAAAATAACTACCTCTTGGTGATTTTCACTAAGGGGTTTTGTTTTTTATAGAAAGGTGGTAGAAAAATGAGTGAAAACAAGATAGTAGCAAGAGTAAATGGTAAGGAAATCAGCCAAGATGACGTATTAAAATTCCTAAATGACATAGGACCACAAGTGGCCATGCAGTTCAGGTCCCCAGAAGGCATTCAGAAAGTAATAGTGGAATTGGTAAATCAGGAATTGTTATACCTTGATGCTAAGGATAATAAGATGGATGAGGAAGAAGCATTTATACAAATGCTGGAGGAAGCTAAGGTCAACATGCTTAAGAGCTATGCCTTAAATAAACTCATCTCCAATATCGATGCAACTGATGAAGAATTAGAGGAGTACTACCAAAGTCATAAGGAGTATTTCAAGCAGGAAGAAAGCTTAAAGGCAAGTCACATCCTAGTGGATGATGAAAGTAAGGCAGAGGATATAATCCAAGAGATCAAGGATGGCCTATCCTTTGAAGAAGCAGCTAGGAAGTATTCATCCTGCCCCTCCAAGGATGTGGGAGGGGACCTTGGACAATTTACTAGAGGACAAATGGTTCCTGAATTTGAAGAGGCTGCCTTTAGCATGGAAGAAGGAGCCATTTCCCAGCCAGTTAAGACTCAATTTGGCTATCACATAATCAAGCTACAAGAAAGGATACCTGCTGGTATCAAAGCCTTCAATGAAGTTAGAAAGGATATCTATAGGCAGGTAGTAGCCTTAAAGCAGCAGGAAAGGTATTTAGATAAGATTGAAGAATTAAAGGGTAAATACAGGGTAGACTTGAGATTTTAAATGCCCCTGATACTTTAGTTTGAAGATATATTTGTTAATAAATGTAAATATAGTACTAAAAATCTATTAAAGATTACCCTAAGGTGTGGTTTGATTTAATTTAAGACCATCCCTTAGGGGTTCTTTTATTTATAGGATTCTCAATATTCAGCCAATTACTCCCTTAACTGATTAATCCAATATTATTGTGGTATCAATATTACAGAATCTTTAATAGATTATTAGTATAAATGGAGGTGGTAGCGTGCTAGGGGATAAATACTCCCAACATTTTATAAGGCAGAAGATGATGAGGACCGTAATCCTATCCCTATTACCCATAATTTTAGCTTCTATCTACTTTTTTGGCTGGAGGTCCCTAAGCCTACTAATAGTAGTTACCTTTTTTGGAGTACTTACAGAATACCTCTTTGAAAAAAAGAGAAATAAAAAAGTCTCAGAAGCCGTTCTAGTAACCTGTATACTCTATACCATGACCCTACCCCCCACTATACCCTATTGGGTTGCAGTAGTTGGAATCATATTTGGCGTATTCTTCGGCAAGGAAGTCTTCGGAGGCTTTGGGAGGAATATCTACAACCCTGCCCTAGTAGCCAGGGCCTTCGTCTATGTAAGCTTTCCAGAACCCATGACCATATCCTGGACTAGGGTAGCTACAGGCTTTCCAGGAGGTTTCGGTACATATTTGACCGAAAAGATTGAGCTGGTATCTCAGGCTACACCTATGCTTTTATTTAGAGACACTGGTCAAATGGTACCCTACTCGGATCTATTAATAGGTAATGTGGCAGGATCCCTTGGGGAGACCTGTACTATTTTAATCATCCTAGCTGGTATCTACTTAACCTATACTAGGGTGGCATCCTGGCAGATTATGGCTGGAACCCTAATAGGCTTCTTAGGCTTAAATAGCCTCCTTTATATTTTAGGGCTACCTTCCATACCAAATCCACTATATGGCCTTTTAACAGGAGGTTTTCTATTTGGTACGGTTTTTATGGCCACAGATCCAGTATCCTCCCCTAAGACTAGGGAGGCCAAGTGGGTTTTTGGAATCCTAATTGGAATTATAACGGTTATCATCAGGGGTTACGCCCTCTTCGCCGGCGGTATGATGTTTGCCATCCTGGTAGCCAATACCTTTGGACCTCTCATGGATGAGCTGGTGAAGATCTATAAGGATTATAAGAAAGAAGGAACCAAAAGGGGGGTGGAGGCATGAGGGAGAGATCCTTTATCTATCCTATAATCTTTATGGCCCTTATTACTGCTCTATTTACCTTTTTATTAGCCTTATTAAACCATTCTACTGCCCAGCGGATACAGCTTTTGGAGGATACGGATTTGAGAAAGAAGATCCTTTATGTCTTAGACATAGCCTATGAGTCTGATGAGCCGGAGGAAATCGAAAGGCTATTTAATCAAGATGTTAAGGTGGATAATAGCTTTGAACCACCCATCTATTACACCATGGAAGGTGGAGAAGTTGCAGCCTATGCCCTACCAGCATCAGGCCCAGGCCTTTGGGGCAATATTGATGCCTATGTAGGCATATCGGCTGACTTTACTAGCTTATTGGGCTTGGAATTTATTAAACATTCTGAAACACCTGGCCTAGGTGGCCGGATTTCAGAAGGAGAATTTTTAGAACAATTTAGGGGCTTAGATATATCAAGTCCAGTTGATGGTGAATATATAATCTACCGGCCTGCTCCTGGGGGAAATGTGGATGCAATTGCTGGAGCTACCCAGACCTCTAAGTCCGTAAGGGATCTATTGAATAAGGATATAGACCGCTTCATCATAGAAAGGAGGGGGAAGTAGGATGGCTAAAGACAAATACAGAAAACTCCTTAGGCTAGGCATAATAGAGGAAAACCCTGTAATAGTACAGATAATAGGGATCTGCTCTGCCCTGGCTGTAACAAACCTGATGGGCAATTCCCTCATAATGGGCCTAGGCTTAACCTTCGTTACTGCTATTTCATCCTTGACCATCTCCCTAATTAGGAATTATATCCCTAAGCATATTAGGATGATGGTCCAGGTCTTAATAATAGCAGCCTATGTAATCATAGTAGACATCTTCCTAAAGGCCTATATGCCTGAAATGAGTAAGGCTTTAGGTCCCTATGTAGGGCTGATAATTACCAACTGTATTATCATGGGCAGGGCGGAAGCCTATGCCCAGATAAATCCCCCTATTCCCTCCCTAGTAGACGGAATAGCTGCAGGCTTAGGCTATACCCTAGTATTGTTGGCCATAGCCTTTGTAAGGGAATTGATGGGCTTTGGTACCATCTTGGGCTTTAGGGTATTAGGTGACTGGTGGACTCCCTGGACCATTATGGTTATGCCACCTTCAGCCTTCTTCCTACTGGCCATACTCATATGGATTTTTAATAATAAGAGGAATGGGGAGGTGTCTAAGTAATGGAAATTAGCCCATGGGTAATCTTATTTGCATCCATCTTTACCAATAATATGATACTTTCCAATTTCTTAGGTATGTGTTCCTTTATAGCCGTATCTAGGGAAATACCCACAGCCTTTGGCCTAGGTCAGGCTGTTACTATAGTGCTGGCAATTACATCCATCTTTAATTACCTGCTCTACCACTATGTCTTACTACCTCTAGGACTGGAATACTTAAGGTTCATAGTATTTATAATCTGTATAGCTGCATCGGTCCAGCTTTTGGAAATGATAATAGAGAGGTTCCTACCCAACCTCTACTATGCATTGGGAATCTTCCTACCCCTGATAACGGTAAACTGTGCCATCTTTGGGGTTTCCCTCTTTATGATCATCCGTGAATATTCCTTCCTGCAGTCCCTAGCCTTTGCAGTAGGTTCAGGAATAGGCTGGACCCTGGCCATAGTAGCCCTGGCAGGTATAAGGCAAAAGCTTAAAAACGCCCCTATCCCTAAGGGTTTAGAAGGTCCGGGCATTACCCTAATAATAACTGGATTGATGGCCATAGCCTTTATAGGCTTTTCAGGCATCGTCCAGATACAGTAGGAGGGATAATATGAGCACTATCATTATGACCACCATATCCTTATCCATCATATCAGCGGCCTTTGCCTTCCTACTTACCC
Source organism: Tissierellia bacterium (assembly GCA_012521625.1). Taxonomy (GTDB): domain Bacteria; phylum Bacillota; class Clostridia; order Tissierellales; family Tissierellaceae; genus JAAYTL01. The sequence goes on from JAAYLY010000164.1 coordinate 12,350, forward strand.
TGGCAGATAGGACCATAGGGGACTATGGGGAAGTTAAGCTGGTTATAAACCATGAGAAGGAGTATATAGTTAAGGGGGGAGACTCCCTCCTGTCTACTTTAAGAAATGAAAAGGTCTTTATCCCCTCTGCCTGTGGAGGCAAGGGTAGCTGTGGCTACTGTAAGGTGCAAGTCCTTGAGGGGGGAGGGCCAATCCTGGCTACGGAACTGCCCTTTATGAGCCAGGAAGACCTAGAGAAGAATATAAGGCTATCCTGCCAACTAAAGGTCAAGGAAGATATTAAGATTCAAATACCGGAGGAGCTATTTAACGTAAGGGAATACGATGGCCTAGTTGAATCCATCATAGATTTAACGGATGTGATTAAGATGCTTAGGATTAGGCTGCCAAAAGGGGAGGAGATTAACTTCAAACCGGGCCAATACGTCCAGCTCAAGGCCCCTATCTATGAGGGTAGTACAGAGGAGGTCTATAGGGCCTACTCCATAGCCTCTTCACCCCTTAGTAAGGATTATATAGATTTGGTCATCGGCTATGTCCCCCAGGGTATCGCCACCACCTATGTCCACTTCCACCTAAGGGAGGGGGATACAGTAAACATAAACGGCCCCTATGGTGACTTCTATTATCAGGATAATGAGAGGGAAATGATCATGGTGGCCGTGGGAACTGGGGTGGCCCCTATCCTATCCATCCTAAGGTATATGAAGGAGATGAATATTAAGAGGAAGGCTAGATTCTACTTTGGGGCAAGGACAACTAAGGACTTATTTATGCCGGACTTCTTTAGGGAATTAGAAGATAGCCTATACGACTTTAAGTTTATCCCCTGCCTATCTAGGGAGCCGGCCGATAGTGGCTGGGATGGCTTTAGGGGAAGGGTTAACAATGCCATCGACCAATTCCTTGAAGATGGAGAAAATAAGGAGGCCTATCTCTGCGGAAGTGAGGCCATGATCAATTCAGTAGTAGAAGCTTTAAAGAAAAAGGGGATTTCGGAGGACTTAATTTACTACGATAAGTTCTAAGGATGTTAAATACTACCTCTAACAATTAAACTTTACACTGGTGGGAAGGCTGTAAAAGAGCCTGCCCACTATTTTTTGCTAGCTCAATTGGATGATTTTTCTTGAATTGTAAAATCATAACTGATATACTTATCTTCAAAGAATAGGAGTGGAGGGATAGACATTGAGTAGGCTAATTAGAAGAATGATACCCCTAGTCTTAGCAATAGTTATAACCCTGTTACCACTAGGTCAGCTGGTAGAAGCAAAAGAAGTAGACGTCACAGCTCCAGTCATAGATTTTGCCTATGTGGAGGACGGAGTTTTAAAGTTAAGCATATCGGATAATAAGCAATTGGCATCAAAACCTATTCAATATAGATTAGAACACGAATATAGGTCCTATGAAATAGATAGAAGGGATTATGAAAATTTATACGATGGCAATATATGGAGGGCAAGGGTCTACTCCATCTATGTGGAGATACCTTCTACCGTCTATGTGCTGGTGAAGGATGCAGCTGGTAATGAATCTTCCTATAAGTTCACCATAAAGGAAGATAATATCCCCCTTACTAACAATGTGGCGGACTTTATATTAGAGTGGTTAGCCATAAGGAGGCAATCCATAGTTAATAGGTATGAAGGCTTTGATAATATCTTCCAGCTGGAATATGGGAAGGTGGTCAACGCCTTTAGCCTTTTCAATAAGCAGATACGGGAAAACTACACCAGCTACAATAGAAGGGATATTAAGTTTAAGGTAGATGGCCTATCGGTAAATAAGGATGGGATTATAAGCTTAAATAAGTATGGTCTCTTTAAGGTAACTATCACCCATAGTGAGGATAAAAGCTTTGAGGAGACAGGCTATATCTTGATAAAGCCTAACTGGAGGAATATAGAAGAGAGGAAAACCCCAAGTAATTTTAGTCCCTATATAATCTATGAGGATAAGATCAAGCTATCAGACTATTATAGATATGAGGATGATCCTAAGGGTAAGGGGAAAAGCAAGCCTGATACCACCTATATGTTGGTATATGATGAGGAATTGGACAGCCTATACCAAATGGACGAGCAGATTCCTCTGGAGTTAAATAAGATATATAATTTTAAGGTCTTAAACTTTGAAACCAATACCCAAGAGGATTTCTACATCATGAGGCAGGAAAGGATCTCTTCTAATACTAGAAGGTTTACAGATGTGGATAAGGACCACTGGGCCTATAAGGATATTAGTTCCCTTGTATCCAAGCGGCTTTTAACTGGATATTCCGATGGAAGCTTTAACCCTTCAGGCAATATTACAGTTAGGGAATTTATGACCGTCTTAAGCAGGTATATAGCATCCGATTATAAAATGGGTAAGGCCATAGTTGGAAATGTAAAGCTACCAGACAGCTCCTGGGGATATATAGAGGCAAAATCCATCCTAGATAGGATACCCACTAAGGAATTAAGCAAGTTTAAATATTATAACCTAGATAGGCCTATAACCAGGGAGGAAGTGGCCTTCCTAATGGATATGGCCCTTGATTTAGGAATACCATATAATACCAACCCTGAGCCCCTAACGGACTTAGCCTTTTCCAATTATCCAAGGGAGGTAAAGAACCTGGTGGATCTGGAAATCTTTAATGGCTACCCTGATGGAAGCTTCAGGCCACAAAATTTTATAACCAGGGCTGAAATAGCAGCCATCTTTGCTAGAATGAAATAATCCTAAGGAC
>JAAYLY010000165.1 GCA_012521625.1 Tissierellia bacterium
AGCCTTAAATATGAATAGGAAGTTCTGTCCAATATGATAAACGAAAAGGGACTTTCCTTAGGATTTTACCAAGGCTATATTCAAATTATTATGTAATGTTTCCATTTAAAATAGTTTCCGGTAAAATTTTTATAATATTGTAAATATATATAAAATAATGTTATCATATATAAAATACCGTTAGGTAGTACTAGACTAAAGGGGTTGGATATATGTTTATAAGAGACTTATCTTTTGGAGATTTTATTGAAATAGAGATCTTAAGGGAAGAAGGCTCTTTACCCATAAAATTTAAAACTAAGGTGGATAATATTAGGGGGAATACCTTAAAGGCAGTAATATCCAATCATATTAGGGTTTTAGAGGAGGTTTTAACTGTATATGTTTATTATAAAAGCGAGGGAAAGTGTAAGAGGTGGAACTGCCAGTTCTTAGGATATGAGAGGAGTAAACATGTAAACCTAATAGTACTTTCCTGCGATGAGAAGGCTGAAAGTGCCAATAGTAGGTCGGCCTTCAGAGTACCCTATAATGAAGATATCGAATATGAATTTAAGGAAAATAAATATAAGGGGCGGTTAAGGGATATAAGTGCAGGTGGTGTGGGATTTTTCTCCAATAAGGAACATAAGAAGGGTGATAAAATTAGCTTTATCTTAGAGGATTTTGGTTATAGGTTAGAGCTTGAGGGAGTAATAGTTAGAAAGGAAGAGCAGATGGACAGGGAGATTGTATTCGACTTCCTTTATGGTTTAAAGTTCGATGAAGTAAATGAAGATGTTATGGCTTTTGTATTTAAAAGGCAGTTAGAAATACTACGGAGTAGAAAGTTAGTAGAAGATTAAAAAACAGGTCCCAGGACCTGTTTTTATATTTTTATATTTTTATATAGAACTTATATAGGATCTTTTTATTAAACCTTATTTTAATAAGGACCTAATGAACCATAGGTTCTTGTCATAGCCCTCTACATGTCCTTCAAACATAGCAACAGTTGTAAAGTCACCTTCTTCATCGGCTAAATTTCTTATATCTGTAGCCAGCTTAACCATTAATTCTAAGTCTTCTTTAAGGATGTCAAGCACTTCCTTAGTTGAAAAGTCCTTAGGCTCTAATTCTTTCATGCTAGCTGCCTTTAGGTAATCAGCCATAGTAGATAGTGGCATTTCGCCCTTGATTTTTAATAGTTCAGCCACCTCATCAAATTTTTCAAAGACGTCATCGTACATCTCTTCTGTAAAATTGTGTAATTGGATAAATTGGTTACCAACCACATTCCAGTGTAGGTTGTGTAGTTTAATGTTCCATACTGCTAGGTTAGCTAGATATTGATTTAATAGTTCAACTTTACTCATATAAAAACCTCCTTATTAATTATTAACGATTCTCATATTCCTATTATACCCAAGCTTTTAACAAACAAACAAAAAATTTAAACCGTAGGCTAAATGCCTACGGTTTTATTTAATTAAGTTTATTTAATTAAGCTAGTATATTTATAAAGAATGATATTACACCTGCATTGAAGAAGTCTATAAATAGTGCTCCTACTAATGGCATTACGAAGAAGGCTGTAGGTGAAGGACCGAATTTATTTACTACGGAAGTCATGTTTGCTATACCATTTGGAGTAGCACCTAGACCGAATCCACAGTGTCCTGCTGCTAATACTGCCGCATCATAGTCACCACCACATGCTCTAAAGGTTACATAAGTAGCATATAGATACATTAAGACTACTTGTGAGATTAGCATTATTACTAGTGGTATTGCAAGATCTGCTAACTCCCATAGTTTTAGTCCCATTAGTGCCATTGATAGGAATAGTTGTAAGGCTATTCCGCCTAAAATATCTAATTCTGCCATAGGAACTTTGAACTTACCAGTAGTGTCGGATAGGTTTCTAATTACTGCTCCAACTAACATTGCTCCTATGTATCCTGGTAGAGTTATACCTGCATTAGCAATCCATTTAGAAACTATAGTTCCTAATCCCATTGCTATTAGGATTTGGAAAGTAGCAGTTGAGAAATTAGAAGCCTCTAATGGTTCTTCTTCGTTTAATTCAGTTATAGCAGCTTCAGTTTTAGCATCATTACCGCTAGACTTTAAACCAAGTTTAGTTATTAAACGGTTTGCTGTTGGTCCACCTAGCATACTACCAGATATAAGTCCAAAGGTTGCAGCTGCTAATGCTACTGTATTTGCATTTGTTGCACCAAGATTTACTAAGTCTGGACCGAAAGCTGCTGAAGTTCCATGACCACCAGTCATAGGAATGGATCCTGTAGCTAGTCCTAATAATGGATTTAGGTCGAATACCTTTGTCCAAGCTACCCCTACAACGTTTTGTAGGACAACTAATCCTACTGCACAAGCTGTGAAAATACCTACCTTAACTCCACCTCTTTTAAGTAGTTGGAAACTTGCACTGAATCCAACTGAACAGAAGAATACAGTCATCATAAAGCCTTGTAGTGTAGTATCAAGTTGGATTTCTAAGATGTTAAATTGCCTACATATAAGTGCAAAAATAGCAAAAAGAGTTCCACCTACTACAGGTTCTGGTATACAGTATTTCCTTAGAATACTGATACGGTCTACTAAATACTTACCAATTAAAAGTACTAGTACACCCAATGCAATCGATTGCACCATGTCTAATTCAATTATCCTCATCTGTCAAACCTCCATAAATATATTTGTTCTTATTATAAATGGAGGGTGACAAAATTATTCAAAATCCTACAAAAAATAATAAAAATAATTTTAAATTATAAGTCAATCTTACTTATGATTCCCTCGATAAACTTGCGGATATTGATGGTACCTCTGCGGTTGGTAAGTTCCTGTATATAATTCATCTCCTGTTTAACCTGGGTAAAATCGAAGAGGAGGGTTGAGTATTCCATAAATTTAGGGTTGTAATAATCATCTAAGCCAAATTCTGCAATATTGATTAAGGCCTTTTGTATCGTCCTTCTAATTCTTTGTTCTATGGTGTTGGGATTGACCCGGTTACCAGTATCAGCAGTCTCTTCCTTGGCTATTTCTTTATAGAATTCCTGGAGCTTATATTGAGAGTTTGGATTCTTCCTCTTAACGTCTATGACCTTATTTATTAGGTAGATTAGATTTTTAGAACCAGGCTCACTGATTATTCCGATATCGGAAAGTATATTTTCGATTTCTTCCTGCCTATTCTTTAGTCTACCCTCTAGCTCCGTATTGGTGGCAACATTTCCCACTACCCCCTTAATTATGGACATAGATTTTTCCAATTCTATGTTTTGTTTAACGTTTTTTATGACATTTATTACTTCGATTATATTTATGGGTTTCTTTATAAAGAATAGGACTCCTGAATTATAAGCACTGGCTACCATGGTAGGGTCTTCTACTTGAGAGATCATGATTATTTTTCCCCTATAGCCCTTATCTAAAACCTTGTTTATGATTTCCACCCCATCGATGGAGGGCAGCAAATAGTCTATTAGGACTATATCCGGATTGTAGAAAAGGATTTCCTCTACAGCATCTTCACCACTAGTTAGCTCAGCAACCACCCTTCCTAATTGATTACTCTTGATGATGTTCTTTAACATGCTTATTATACCTATATCGTCATCTATTATAATAAAGGTATGGTCCAAGGTGTCACCTCCTTAAGTTCTCTATGGGTATAGTAATGGTAAAGCTTGTACCCTGATTCTTTTTAGACTCTAATTGTATTTCCCCTTCCAAACTGTTAACTATATATTTCACATGGGAAAGGCCTATACCAGTAGATTGGGTGCCGCTTTTGGAATCGAACTTTGTAGTAAATCCTGGATTAAAAATGTAGGGTTGCAATTCATCATCAATTCCCATTCCATCGTCTTTAACTGTTAAAATAAAATAATTTTCCCTTGTCCTACCTTCCACAATAATGCTTCCATTTTCAGAAATGGCGTCTATGGCATTGACAATTAGATTATTAATAATGGTAAAGAGGTAAAAATAGTTATTAATATATAGGTTATTGTAAAATTTAATCCTAACATCTATATCCTTATCGTGATATGATATGTATCTATCTAGATTGTTTTTTATTATGTTACCTATATCCTTTAGGCTCATAGGCTTGTTAAAATTAAAGTTGTCTACGTAAGATTTAAAGCTGGTAACCACCCTTTGGAAATCCTTCTTAATTTCATGGATCTCCCTGGCAATATCCAGGGCCTGGTTGTTAATATTCTTGTTTCCCTTGGAGCTTTCATATAGTTTATAGGCTTTACTCATAACATTTTCAATATCGGAGGTAGATTTTGACAGATAGAAGATTTCAGCCTGGATGCTGGAAATAAGGGTATTAAGCTGATCATACTTCTTCTGATGTTCTATCTTTTTAATCAAGAGTTCCTTTCGCTTAATTAGATAATAAATGACGTATATTATAATACTCCTAGCTATAGCTACTATTATTATGTACCTTACCAGGGTTGTAGTAAGGGCATTTCTTATTAAGGATTCTAGGATATTGGCACTTGCATCTATAATGGTCAGTAGGTAGATTGTCCTAGCCGTAAATTCACTGTAATTCCTGATTTTAAAGCTGTAAAAAAGAAGGCCATATACTAGATAGTAAAAGGCAGCTGGCATATTCAATTTGAAAAGCTGGGCTATATTATAGTTACCATCAAAGTAGTGGATAAAACTCCTTATTAGCAATATGGCTATACTGGTAAAAATTGAGAGATAGACTTCCTTTATATCCTCATAGAATAAGAGGATAATACTAAGGGCCACTACACCTACGGAAAAGCGAAAGGCACCTTGGAAGGGGAAAAAGTACATTTCACCACATAGGACGATGGTGATTATAGAAGGAAAGTAGACTTTTATTTTATCCATAATTTTATCGCTCATCTTAATACCTCCAGGCTTATTATATCACAATAGAAATGCTAATTGAATAATTAGCTATTTTGTTTACTTTTTGGTATCTTTTTGATATATTGGTGTATAATTAGATAATATGTCAGTTGTAAGATTTTGGAGGGATAGGATGAGTAAGGAAATCGTATTTAGTGGAATACAGCCTTCAGGTGAACCTACTATCGGAAACTACATAGGTGCCATAAGAAATTGGGTAGATATTCAAAATGAAGATAAATATACATGCCTTTATTGTGTAGTAGACATGCATGCCATAACAGTTCCCCAAGTTCCAAAGGACTTAAGAAAGCATACCCTAGAGATGTTATCAGCCTTAATGGCTGCAGGTATAGATCCGGAAAAATCCATCTTGTTTATTCAGTCCCATGTGCCAGCCCATGCTGAGTTGACTTGGGTTCTAAATACTATAACCTATATGGGGCAGTTAAATAGGATGACCCAGTTTAAGGAAAAGTCTAAGAGGTTTGAAGAAGCAAGCATCAATTCAGGTTTATATACTTATCCAGTCTTGATGGCTGCGGATATTTTACTTTATCAGGCCAAATACGTACCTGTTGGGGAAGATCAAAAACAACACTTAGAATTAACTAGGGATTTGGCGGAAAGATTTAACAATAGATATAGTGATACTTTTGTTATCCCGGAACCACTTATAAAAGAACAAGGGGCTAGGATTATGAGTCTTCAAGATCCTGAGTCTAAGATGAGCAAGTCCGATGCTGATGAAAATGCATATATACTATTGTTAGATGAGCCGGATGTAATTAGGAGAAAAATCAAGAGGGCAGTTACTGACTCTGAAGGAGTCATAGCATATAACGATAGGCAAAAAGGCATAAAAAACCTTATAAATATCTATTCCGCCTTTACCAATGAAGATGTGGAAACTATCGTAGCTAAATATGAGGGCAAGGGCTATGGAATATTTAAGGAGGATTTGGCTGAAGTTGTAATTGAAGGCTTAAGGCCAATACAAGAGAGCTATAAGGAGCTAATTAATAACAAGGACTATCTGGAAAAGGTATATAAGGAAGGGGCGGAAAAGGCTGAATATATGGCTAGGAAGACCCTTAGGAAGGTTTATAAGAAAATAGGCTTTATACCTAGATAGTTAAAACCCCCATTTGTGGGGGTTTTTAATTATTCACCTTTATAATTTTCCATAGCCTTCTTGGCAAATTCAGTAGTTACAATCTTGTCATAGTCCGCTCTTTTATCTAACTCCCCTGCTAGTTCCATAATCTCCATTAAGCGATTTAAACCATCTTCTGTTATTATTAGGTCAGGCTTCCAGCTATCCTGTTCCTTATATCTATCGATTAATGCCATTAATATATCATCTTCACTATCTGGGAATTGGGGCTTAACGGCCTGGGCAATTTCTTCTGTTGAATGGTTTTGAACCCATACCATACCCTTATAAAGGGCATTGGTGAATTTTTGGATAATGTCTGGATTCTTTTCCATATATTCCTTAGTTGTACAATAGCAGGTGTATGGTATATATCCTGCTTCCTTACCAATGGAGGCAACTACATAGCCCTTGCCTTCCTTTTCTAAGGAGGCAGCTACCGGTTCAAATAGGGCTACATAATCCCCTTCTCCAGCTAAAAAGGCTCCTGCTAAGGCATCGAACTGAACATCCGTTCTAACCACTACATCTTCATCAAGAACAAAGCCTTTAGATTTTAATACATATTCTAAGGTCATCTCAGGCATTCCGCCCTTCCTGCCGCCTAAGATGGTTTTACCCTTAAGTTTATCCCAGCTAAAGTTATCATCTTTTTCCCTACCTACTAGGAATTGCCCATCTTTTTGAGTTAACTGGGCGAAGTTGATGGCATAATTATCACTGCCCTCATTATAAACGTATACGCTGGCTTCCGGTCCCATAAAGCCGATATCCGCTTCACCACTTAAAAGGGCAGTCATAACCTTGTCAGCGCCGCCTCCGGTGATTAATTCCACATCCAATCCTTCCTCTTCAAAGAAGCCTTGGGTTAGAGCTACATACATGGGGGTATAGAAGAGTGAATGGGTTACTTCCATTAGCCTTACCTTTTCATTAGGACTTTTTTGGCAGGCTGTTAAAAACATGGTAAAGATGATTACCATGACTAGGATGAGAGGGAAAATTTTATATTTCTTTGACATCCAACCACTCCTTGTATAATATAATAATATAATGGTTATATGATATTGTATTCTTTTATTATTTAATGGTTACTATTAAAAGTAGGGGGAAAATCATGAATTTACCTAATACCTTGACCTTAATTAGAATAATACTGGTCCCTATTTACCTTTTGATTTTTTTCTCAGAATTACCCAATAGGATCCTACTGGCAGGTTTAATTTATATTCTAGCTGGCTTGACAGATGTATTGGATGGACATATTGCTAGAAAGTACGATCTAAAGACTAAGTTGGGCACGGTTTTAGATCCTCTAGCAGATAAGTTGATGACTTTTGCAATACTAATTAGCTTTACCCTATCTAACTATATTCCAGGCTGGATACTGCTAGCCTTAGGTTTAAAGGAGATTTTGATGATATGTGGTGGAGCAAGTCTATACCTATCTAAGGAAAATATAGTTTTACCTTCTAATAAGTTTGGGAAAATTGCTACGGCATCTTTTTATGCAGCTACCATATCTGTAATCTTTAATCTACCGAATCTTTTTTCCGAATGTCTTTTTATTCTTACGGTTCTTTTAAACATCTTTGCCTTTATAAATTATTTAACTCTCTACATAGATGTGATTAAAAACAAGAATAATACTCAGTTGACAAAGGATAATTAAATATATATAATTAAGGGAAATATAGTGGAATGATATGAATATGAATAATTAAATGCTTTGAAAAAGAGGAGTAGGTAAACATCTTTTACAGAGAGAAGACCCTAGGCTGAAAGGTCTTTAAAGCAATGTTTATCGAAGGTAGCTTTGGAGCAGCTAAGCTGAAATCCAGTAGGTTTAGCCGGTAATGCCGTTATAATTTGGAAGAGCCATGAATTTCTTGTTATGAAGTTCATGGAATTAAGGTGGTACCGCGAATATACCTTCGTCCTTATATTGGATGGAGGTTTTTTTATTAGTTCGAAAAATACGCCTGATAATGAAACCAGATAATGAATATAGAGGGAGGATAAAAATGTTGAAGAACTTACCAAAGACTTATAACCCTAAGGACTTTGAAGATCGCTTATACGATTACTGGCTTACTAATGATTATTTTAAAGCCCGTGTAAATAAGGACAAGGAACCCTTTACTATACTAATGCCCCCACCAAATGTTACGGGAAACCTACACATGGGTCATGCTTTGAATAATACCATTCAGGATATCCTAACTAGGTGGAAGAGGATGGAGGGCTACGAAACCCTATGGCAGCCTGGCACAGACCATGCCAGTATATCAACGGAAGCTAGGGTTGTAGCAAAGCTTAGGAAGGAAGGAAAGAGTAAGGAAGAATTAGGTAGGGAAGGATTCTTAGAGGAAGCTTGGGAATGGACTAGGCTTTATGGTGGTAATATAAAGAATCAGTTGAAGAAACTTGGTGTTTCCTGTGATTGGAGTAGGGATAGGTTTACCCTAGACGAGGATATGTCAAAGGCTGTTGAGGAAGTCTTCATAAGGCTTTATAAAAAAGGCCTAATATATAGGGGCGATAGGATAATCAACTGGTGTCCAAACTGCGTTACGGCCATATCAGATGCGGAAGTAGAACATCAGGATTCACACGGTCACTTATGGTATATAGATTATCCAGTTAAGGATAGTGATAGGAAGATTACCATAGCTACTACAAGGCCTGAAACTATGTTGGGAGACCTAGCCATAGCTGTAAATCCAGAGGACGAAAGGTATAAGGATTTAATAGGCAAGATGGCTATACTTCCACTGGTAAATAGGGAGATTCCGATAATTGCCGATGAATATGTAGATATGGAATTTGGAACTGGGGCTGTTAAGATTACCCCATCCCACGACCCTAACGACTTTGAAGTAGGTGAAAGGTTTAACCTTGGTCATTTAGTAGTTATGGATGATAAGGGCAAAATCAACTCCAACGGTGGCAAGTATGCAGGCTTAGATAGGTTTGAAGCTAGAAAGAGGATAGTGGAGGATCTAAAGGAACAAGGTTATCTAAACAAAATAGAAGAGCACGATAATGCAGTGGGCCATTGTGAAAGATGTGATACTGTAATTGAGCCTATCATATCTAAACAGTGGTTTGTAAAGATGGAACCACTTGCTAAGCCGGCCCTTGACGCCTATTATGAGGGTAAGATAAGATTTATCCCTGAGAGATTCGGTAAGATCTATGTACACTGGCTTGAAAATATTAAGGACTGGTGTATTTCTAGACAGTTATGGTGGGGCCATAGGTTACCAGTTTATTACTGTGATGACTGTGATGAGATAATAGTCTCTAGGACCCAACCTGAAAAATGCAATAAGTGTGGAAGCACAAGTTTAACACAAGAGACTGATACTCTTGATACTTGGTTCTCATCAGCCCTATGGCCATTTTCAACCCTAGGCTGGCCAGAAGAAACTGATGACTTAAAATACTTCTATCCAACGGATGTCCTAGTTACAGGATATGATATTATCTTCTTCTGGGTTATAAGGATGGTCTTCTCCAGCATCGAGCAGATGGGGGAAGTGCCCTTTAAGGACGTCTTCTTAACAGGACTAGTAAGGGATAGTCAGGGTAGGAAGATGAGTAAATCCTTAGGTAACGGAATCGACCCATTGGAAATTATAGATGTTTATGGTGCTGATGCCCTAAGGTTTACCCTAGTTACTGGCAACACCCCAGGCAATGATATGAGGTTCCATATGGAGAAGGTAGAGGCTAACAGAAACTTTGCCAACAAATTGTGGAATGCTACTAGATTCGTCCTTATGAATTTAGATGAGGAAGTAGTTAAGGAAGAATTTGACCTAGCTGAGCTGGAAGAAGAAGACAAGTGGATCCTATCTAGATTAAACGATGTTATAAAGAATGTAACTGAGAACCTAGAAAAATACGAGTTAGGCTTAGCAGCTCAAAAGATCTATGATTTCATTTGGGATGACTACTGTGACTGGTATATAGAAATGGTTAAATCCAGACTATATGGGGAGGATGCAAAGAGCAAGGCCATAGCCCAAAGAGTACTTCTATATGTCCTAAAAGACATTAATAAATTACTCCATCCATTTATGCCATTTATAACTGAAGAAATCTGGCAATACCTACCAAATACAGATATGGCCTTAATTATTAGCCAATGGCCAAAATATGATGAGAGATTGGAATTTAAGGAAGCTGAAAGGGCAATTGAATTCGTAAAATCCTCCATCAAGGCCATCAGGAATGCTAGGGCTGAAATGGATATTGCCCCTTCTAGAAGGTCTAACATCATCTTTGTGGCTGAAAATGAAGGAGTTAAGGACCTTATAATCAGCAATAAGAGGTATTTTATAGACCTAGCTAGTGCAGAAGAGGTAATTATAAGGGAAAGCAAGGAAGGGCTTGATAATAGCTTCATTTCCGTTGTCTTAGATAAGGCTGAAGCCTTCTTACCACTAAAGGATTTGATCGATTATGAAAAGGAAATAGGAAGGCTAGAGAAGGAAAAGGAAAAACTTGAAGATGAGCTAAGAAGGGTAGAAGGCAAGCTTTCTAATGAAGGCTTTGTAAGTAAGGCACCTGAAAAGATCGTCAATGCTGAAAGGGAAAAGAAAGTTAAATATGAGGAAATGTTAGCTAAGGTACTAGAAAGGTTAGAAAGTTTAAAAAAGGATATGGTGGAGTAGCTTATGAACTACAATGAGGCTATAGCTTATATAAATGATACTAACAAGTTCGGATCTAGGTTAGGCTTAACTTCTATCAGTAAATTGATGGATATTTTAGGCAATCCCCAGGATGAGCTTAAAATAATCCATGTGGCTGGAACTAATGGTAAGGGGTCTACTTCCTCTTACCTAGCCAGCTGTTTAAAGGCTGCCGGCTATGATGTGGGCCTATTTACTTCTCCTTATTTAGAACGCTTTAATGAGAGGATTAAAATCAACGGAATAGACATAGTTGATGACAGCTTAACAAGGCTTACTTTAAGGGTGAAAGAAGCCTGCGACCAGATGGTGGAGTCAGGCTATGAGCATCCCACGACTTTTGAAATAATCACCGCCCTTGCCTTCTTATATTTTAAAGAAGAAGGGGTAGATTATGTAGTTTTAGAGGTAGGATTAGGTGGTAGATTCGATGCTACTAATGTTATAAAGAATTCTTTAGCCGCTGTAATAACCACCATCGACTACGACCATATGAAGGAGTTAGGAGATAGCCTAGCTAAGATTGCCTATGAAAAGGCTGGTATTATAAAGGAAAATGGTATAGTAGTGTCTTATGAGCAGGCAGAGGAAGCAGCCCAAGTAATCAGGCAGGTATCGGAGGAGAATAAGGCTAAGCTCTTTATCAGCAAAAAGGATAGGGTAGAGATTTTAGATATAACTGATAAGGGTAATGTTTTTAACTATAGCTTTAGGGATCAAGCCTTTGAAAATATAAGGACCTCAATGATAGGGGAGCATCAGATATACAATGCGGCCTTAGCCATTACTACCCTACTAGTTTTAAGGGATGAAGGCCTAATTCAGATATCAAATGAACATATCTATGAGGGTATATTTAACTCTAGATGGAATGGGCGTTTAGAAGTATTAAATAGGGATCCTATTTTCTTAATCGATGGAGCCCATAATGGGCAGGGAATTAAACAGCTGGTCAAGTCTTTAAAGATATTTAACTATAATAGGCTAATACTAGGTCTTGGAATATTAAAGGACAAAGATGTGGACCAGATGATAGATATTCTAGCTCCCTTTGCTGATGTAATAGTGGTTACGGAAGTTAAGATGCCAAGAAAATTAGATGCAGAGAAACTTGCCAATAAATTAAATAAATACCATAAGGAGATTTATATCCATAGGGATATTAGGGAGGCTGTTGAAAAAGCCATCTCCTTAGCCCGAGAGGATGACCTTATACTATTTGGTGGATCACTGTATTTAATAGGAGATGTAAGAACCATAGTTAAAAACCTTCTATAGTTACCTATAGAAGGTTTTTTTCACCCCTAAATAGCTTCTTGCATAAATTGTTATTATGTTAGGGGGTATTGAATTGCTATTAGATAAGCTTTTGGTAACCAATTATGGAGATAATTCCATAAACATAATAGATAGGAAAGATCTATCTATTATTGCCTCAGTTGATTTAAAGGAAATACTCTCAAAGGAGACTGGTTGCACTAGGCTTTTATTAGACAGTGATTATAGGGTATTAGTATTAGATTCAGATAATGATTCCCTCTATAGGATAGATATATTAAGGAAGAAGATGATAGGGCATGTAAAGTTGGGACGCTGCCCAATTAGAATGCTATCCTATAAGGATAGGATATTTGTTCTGAATATGGATTCAAATTCACTAACTATTGTAGATAGGAAGGACTTACATCTAATAGAAAATATTAACCTTGGTGAAAAACCAATGGACATGGCCATAGATAGGATTAAGGGTAAGCTTTTTATAAGTAATTTAAACGGTTATGGCATCAGCATAGTGGATTGTAATGGTGGAGATATTAAGGAGTTTAGATTATCCTTTATGCCCTTTAGGATAAAGGAAGAGCTAGGACTTGTCTATATTTTAGGATTTTCCAACAATAACACCTTAGGTGAGAGTATCATATCTGCCTTAGATTTAAAAAAAGAAGAAATTCTATGGCAAAAGAAGGTTAGGGGGATCTATTATGATTTTATTAAGGATAATGGAAAAGATTATTATTATCTAGTTAATTCGGAAGATGGATGGCTTTATATATTTAATAAGGCTTCTGAGGATTTAAGGAAGGAGCTTTACATCGGTGGATTAACTAATTACATCATTTCAGATGGCTACTATTTATACCTAAATGACTTAGTAAATGATAAGCTAGTCATCGTAGATAAAGACAAAATGCAAATAAAAAAAAGAATAACAGTAGGCATTGAGCCACATGATATTCTTTTAACTTAATTATTCTATAAGCAATTTAATAGTTTCTGAATAGATCAGGTCCGTCTTTTCCTTCCAGGACTTACTTATGATTTCTGCCTGCTCCCTACTAGCTACATTTAAATAGAGACTAAATAAGGTATCCCCATTTTCTACCAGCTTCAGGTTAACGATATATTGTCCATCTTCCCTTTCAAAGTACTCTGTCAGTACTTGGGTTTCCTTTTTCTGTTTTATCTTTTGTATTTTAAATTCTGCTTCTAATTCCTTCTTTATGGATTCTGGAATTTTATTTATAAAGTAATTTAAGGCTATTTGTCCCTTTTCCGGTATCTTATAATACTTTTCATTGCCAGATTCCACTATTTCTAATAGGCCTGATTCTACCAGCTCACTTAGATACTGCTGGATTACAAAGAAGTTCATATAATTTTTTTCCAAAATAAATTCAGTTAATTGGGTCCTGTTGAATTCGTAAGGGGACTCTTGGATTATATATAATAATAGAAGTTTATTCTGCGCCAACTCTTCACTATTAGCACTAAACATCTTTTTCACCTTCTTAATATAGTTTAAATTAATTATATCATTAAAGCACCAGCTTTTAAAGTCATCAAATTTTATGTAATGAATAGTAAGATGACCAACAAAAATAGAGAAGTGATTTTATCACTTCTCCTTATATTTTAAGGCTATTATTTACTATTTACCAGCTAATTGTCTTTGAGCAGCTTCTACTAACCTCTTTGTCATATACCCACCAACATAACCATTTTGCCTAGAAGATAAGTTTCCTTTATCTATATTATCATAGTTTTGTAAACCTAATTCATTAGCGATTTCTAACTTCATTTGGTTAAGAGCTGCTCTAGCTTCAGGTACTACAATTCTGTTATTGTTATTTCTAGCCATCTTTTTACCTCCTTTTATCTGAAGTAGCAATTTATATTGCTGTACTATTAATATAACCTGAATATATGATTATATGCTGGTACATATTGCACAGGCTGCATTTATTAACCAATAATGATTTTTATAATTAAAAGCCTTATTGCCAGCTAAATAGTAATAAATTTTCTTCCCAAGAATATTTATGTATTAAGGTGAAAGGAGGTTAATAGATGAAAAAAAACTACCATTATTATTTAGCATATAGGATTATAATGGTTTTAATATTATTGATTATTTCCATCTTAATAATAAATAAAAACAAAAACTTCAATTTAGTTAGCGTATTCGCTTCAGAAAGGGAATTACCAATATATAGCGTTGAAAGAGACGATAAAAAAATAGCCATTTCCTTTGATGCTGCCTATGGTGATGAATATACTCAGGATATATTGGATATACTAGACAAATACAACGTAAAAACAACTTTCTTTCTAGTGAAATTTTGGGTAGATAAGTATCCACACCAGGTGGTTGAAATACATAAGAGAGGCCACGAAATTGGGAACCATTCTGCTACACATCCTAATATGAGTACCCTATCTAAGGAACAGATGATAGAGGAGATAATGACTACCCATGAGGCCATATATGAGCTGACTGATGAGGAGCCCATTTTATTTAGGCCACCTTTTGGAGATTATAACGACCTACTTATAAAGACGTGTAGGGAGTTAGGCTACTACCCAATCCAATGGGATATAGATTCCTTAGATTGGAAGGAATTAGGGGTTCAACCTGTAGTAGATACGGTAGTTAGAAATGTAAAAAGTGGCTCTATAGTTTTATTCCACAATAATGCCAAGTACGTAAGGGAATATTTACCCTTAGTAATTGAAAGACTACAAGAGGATGGTTTTGAAATAGTACCTATTTCCGAATTAATATATTATGATGATTACCGTATAGACAATAGTGGAAGACAGAAACCAAACAAATAGCTAGAGAGGGATAGTGTGAAGGACAAAAGATACTTTTTCGTCGGAATTATAGAAGATAGTAAGGATACTATAGGGGTTATTAAGAGGATGTTTTCTATTTTTGACTACGATTTGTGTTACCAGAATACTAGGGGGAATATAAGGATCCTAAATAAAAAGAATTTGGAAATATTTCTAATATCCATTAAGCCGGAAGAGGTTGAGTTATTTATAGACTTAGGGTTGGAGTTGGACTTTTTAATTATAAACCTTAAAAACTTAGACCAGCAGGGCGAGAAATTTTTAAATAAGCAGTTTAGAAGGTGTAACTACTATATTATAAACTCAGACGAAGATTTAGACCTACTGTCCCTAGACCAGCTTGATGGGATAGTGATTACTTATGGTTTCAATAGTAAGGCTACCATGACCATATCAAGCCATATTATAGAACAGACAATGGAAGCCAGTCTATGTTTGCAGAGGGAGATTACTTCCCTATCAGCTGAAAAAATCGGAGCCTTCGAGTTTAAAGTTCAGATGGATTCTGGGGATAAGGATCATATATATTCAATTTTAGCAGCTTCTATCCTAGGTCTGCTATTGGGGGAAAAAATTGAAGATGAAAAAGTAATAAATATTTAATAGGGCAAAGAACCTATAAGAAAGGCAAAAAGGTTCTTTGCTTTTTTATTCATATTCCCTGTCCAACTTGAATAACTATATAAAAGTAGGTTATTCAAGAAGAAGAATAGGGAGGGTACATTATGTCAGAAAAACTTTTGGATACGAACAAAGTGAGAGTAGTTGGTAAGGTCTCTAGTCAATTCGAATTCAGCCATGAAATGTATGGGGAAAAATTTTATAATTTTAATCTAGAGGTTCCAAGGCTTAGTGAAGTTGTGGATACATTACCAATAACAATTTCAGAAAGGCTGTTGGTGGGTATTGACATAGACATGGGCCAGTATGTTATGATTGAAGGACAACTAAGATCCTACAATAGAGTGGTGGATGATAAAAATAAACTTATCTTAACTGTTTTCACAAGGGATATCCATCTGCCAGCAGAAGAAGAGTTGGAAGAATTATTAAGAAAGCCTAATGAAATCTTTTTAGATGGCTATATATGTAAAAAGCCCGTGTATAGAGTAACTCCATTTGGAAGGGAGATTACTGACCTTTTAATTGCTGTTAATAGGGCCTACAATAAATCTGACTATATCCCTACTATTGCCTGGGGTAGAAATGCAAGATTTTGTGAAAACCTATTAGTTGGTGATCATATAAAGATTTGGGGTCGTATCCAGAGTAGGGACTATCAAAAGAAGCTTCCAGATGGAGGTGTAGAGACTAGGACTGCCTATGAAGTCTCTATAAATAAGTTAGAATACATAGAAAATGACAATAATAGGGTTAAGTCGAAGGATGAGGTAGGATAAGATAAATTATGAATACAAAATTCATAATAAGTGTTATAATATTTATAATCTTGATTAGTTATCAGTATACCCTTAATTTAATACTTAAAGAACTAAGGGAAATTAAATTCTTACTTAAAAACAAGATCAAAAATCAATAGTATGGAGGGGGAAGTTTTGGACATCCACAGAAGACAAAGAATCCTATTTTCTAGGGAAGAAATAGCAGATAGGGTAAGGGGATTAGGACAGGAGATCAGTAAGGATTACGGCAATAAAGAATTAGTAGTAATATCCTTATTAAGGGGCAGTTTTATCTTTACAGCTGATTTAGTCAGGGAGATAACTATTCCAGTGGAAGTAGACTTTATGACCACATCCAGCTATGGCCATAGTGAGGAGAGCAGCGGGATAGTTGAAATAGTACATGACATTAGGACTGATATAAAGGATAGGGATGTACTGATAGTAGATGATATTATGGATTCAGGTTATACCCTTGAAAAGGTTGTAGAATATTTAAGGGGGAAATCACCTAGATCCTTAAAGATCTGCGTATTACTTGATAAGCCAAGTAGGAGGAAGGTAGACCTATCTCCAGACTATATTGGCTTTAATATACCAGATGTCTTCATAGTTGGCTATGGCTTAAATTATGGCGATCACTATAGGAATATTCCATATATCTTCACCTTTGATTAGACTTACGCCTACAGGAATACTGTAGGTGTATTTACTAATATAAAAAATAATTAATGGCGGAGGATATCATGATGATAAACAAAGGAAAGTCTATTCAAGATCTAAGGATTTCAATCTTTGAAGCTAATCTCTTCTATTTATTTGTAGGCCTATTACTGCTCATTGTGGGATCTTATGTTCAAAAAAAAGAAATTTTTTTAGGCTTAATAATAACTGAATATTTAATCATTTTAGTACCCTGTATATTTTTTTTAAAAATCAAGGGGCTACCATTTCGGAGGACCTTAAAATTAAATCCCATAAATATCAAGCAAGTATTATTAATAATCGGTATAACCATCTTTACTTATCCCTTGGCGGTTTTAGCCCAAGGCATCTTTGTGATGTTTTTAAACGATATTAAGGAAGTGACACCTACAGCATTGCCCCTGCCAAGGGATGGCTTTCAATTTATAATAGGATTTTTGATCCTAGCCCTCTCTCCCGGCATCTGTGAGGAGGTAATGTTTAGGGGTCTTCTCTTGTCTTCCTATGAGAAAATAGGTCCAAGAAAAAGTATCATCATAATAGCCCTTTTATTTGGCATATTCCACTTTACTATTTTGAATTTTATAGGTCCCACAATCTTGGGAATCATCTTTGGAATTATGGTCCATAAGACTAATTCCCTCTATTCATCCATCTTGGGCCATACGGTGAATAATACAATAGCCTTAGCAATAGGCTACTATATGAATAGATATCAGCAGTTATTAGATAAAATGATGATAGATGACATTATATATAATCCTCCTGCCAGCAGTGAAATTAGAAGCTTGGTAATAGCTGTATTATTCTTTATTTGTTGCATCTATTTTGTAAGTAAGATGTTAAACGAATTGGAGATGGAAGGGGATGGAGTAATCGAAGAAGGCGACTATAGGGAAGGATTTAATGAAGAATTCCCTTTTGAATACTATAATTTGGACTATGATTCTCTAGAAGCCAGCTTTGAGAACTATCCTATACATGAAAACCCATCTCCTAATTCGGTCTTGGATAAACTTAAATATATTCCTGTACTTGCCATAGTTATAATTTTCATAATGATAAACTGGTTTAATTTCTTCTTATAAGGTATAATTTAATATTATTATCCCCATAATAAGCCTATGGAGGGGATAATATGGGTAACAATACGAGAAAGAATAAGAAGCTTAAAATAGAAACGGAAGACGATAGGTTAAAATATGAGATAGCTGAGGAACTGGGTCTACTGGATAAGATTAAGAAAGAGGGCTGGGCAGGCCTAACTGCTAAGGAATCCGGTAGAATCGGAGGGATTATGACAGCTAGGAAGAGGAAAAAAACTAAGTAAGGAGATTTATAAATGTACGGTGAATTTGCTTTTCTATACGATGAGCTAATGGATGATTTCGATTATGAAGGATGGTTTAATTACATTGAAGAAATCTTTAGAAGATATGACAAAGATATAAGAGAGATATTAGAAATGGCTTGCGGTACCGGCAGCCTCTCCTATTATTTTGCTAAAAAAGGGTACAAGCTTACAGCCTTTGATAGGTCTGAGGAGATGCTGTCCATAGCCTATGATAAGCTGAGAAGATTTAAAAATGTGAAGTTATTAAGGCAAGATATGGTAGATTTTAAAATCAATAAAAAATTTGACTGTATTCTTTCTACTTGTGATAGTATCAACTACATATTAGATGAAAAAGACCTTCTTAAAACCTTTACAAATGCCTATAATCATCTAAGAGATGGGGGCCTCTTTATATTCGATATCAACTCCTATTATAAATTAAAAGAGCTTATAGGTAACAATATCTTCCTTCAGGATAGGGGAGAAATCTTTTACACCTGGCAGAATCAATTTGACCTTGACACTAATATCTGTAATTTTTATTTAACATTTTTTTACAGCCAGGATGGGGAGCACTTTTTACGCTTTGATGAAGAACATAAGGAAAGAGCCTATAAAAATGAGGAGATTATAAATACCCTTAAGGAAGCTGGCTTTGATAAAATAGATGTATATGAAGCCTTTTCCTTCCATCCAGCAGGAAAAGAAAGTGAAAGAATCAAGTATGTGGCAATGAAAAAGTAGCATACTTCTCGGTCCAGGTGGGTAAAGTATTGACAAATACCTTTGTATTTGATAAAATATTTTGGATGGAGGAAGAAAAATGGAAAAAGGAACTGTAAAATGGTTTAACCCAACTAAAGGCTTTGGTTTTATAACTACGGATGCTGGTGAAGACGTATTCGTCCACTTTTCAGCTATCCAAGGAGAAGGATTTAAAAGTCTTGATGAGGGTGACACTGTAGAATTTGAAGTAGTAAGAGGAGAGAAGGGTCCTCAAGCTACTAATGTAGTTAAATTATCATAAATTGATAACTATGCCCCTTAGGGGGCATTAACTATGTAGATAAGAGGGTGAAAATAATAGATGAAGGATTACTTAATTAAGGCTATAGATAAATTAGGTAGAATAAGGGCATATGTGGCCACAACCACAGATCTAGTTGAAAAGGCTAGAACTACCCATGATACTTCAGCAACTGCAACAGCTGCCTTAGGTAGGAGTTTAACAGCTGCAACAATGATGGGAGCTATGATGAAAAATGAGAAGGATGTCTTAACATTAAGGATTGCTGGGGAAGGACCTGCAGGAAATATCTATGTGGTTGCTAGGCATAATGGAGTAGTTAAGGGCTATATAGATAATCCCCATGCAGATTTACCTATCCGCCAAGATGGTAAGCTAGATGTAGGAGGATTAGTAGGAAATCGAGGAACCCTTACTGTTATAATGGACTTAGGCTTAAAGGAACCCTATGTAGGCCAATCCCAGTTAATTAGTGGGGAAATTGCGGAAGACATAGCTAATTTCTATGCCTATTCAGAACAGCAGCCATCTGCTGTAGGTTTAGGGGTTTTAGTAGATAGGGACCTATCAGTTAAGGCAGCAGGGGGTTATATTATACAACTTTTACCAGGGGTAGCAGATAAAGACATAGATAAGATCGAAGAGGGATTAAGAAAGGCTGGCCCTGTATCTGCAATGATTGATAAGGGAATGTCCCCTGAAGATATACTAGATGAAATCTTAGGTGACTTCCAGATGGAAATTTTAGACAGGATGGAATTAGAATTTAAATGTGATTGTTCTAGGGAGAAGATTGAAAGGGTAATTATAAGCCTTGGGAAAAAGGAAATTGAGGATATGATAGAAGAGGATGGAGAGGCGGAAGTAGTTTGTCACTTCTGTAATACTAAGCATAAATTTACTGAAGAAGAATTAAATAAAATTCTTGTGTCAATAACCTGTGAAAATGTCACCTAAAAAATCATGATTTTATTCTATGAAAATGTCACCTTCGAGATATAATTTTGCTTTTTAAGTAACGAGTTAGAAATAACGACAAGAGAAAAATCATGTGGAGCCACCCACCGGCATAAACAAAAGCGTGTTTGTAAGGTCAGCAGTCAAGTAGCTTTCGCGGCATAAGTAGCAAGGCTTTGCGGGTCAGGCCAACTTATTCCACGATCTACTTGACAGCCACTGTGGATATAGGGCCTTTAAAAATGGGTATAGGAAAATAAGCCCTTGATAAAACTTATCAAAAGCGATATGATGAATTGAG
>JAAYLY010000166.1 GCA_012521625.1 Tissierellia bacterium
AAGGTCTTCTGGCGTAATAAGAGTAAGAGGATGCCCCACAACCTTTATACCAATATGGAGGTTATAAGGCAGGAGCAAGAAAGGCGAGGCTATAGGTTAGAAGGTAATATCCCAAGAATACCCTTTAATAAGGAAGATAAGGATCTAGTAGGTTATGACGCCAACCATATCTTACTAAGGTATAACAAGAATAATACCACCGAATATATCTACGACCAAGAGCTGAAATTATACTTAAGGAAGAAGGATGGGAAAAACCATATAGATGAACTTGATAACACACAGCTCTATGCCAAGAATATTATAGTGCAGAAGGTCAATACTAGGATAATAGATAAGGAAGGTAGGTTAGATATAGATTTAATTGGTCAGGGGGAAGGCTTATATTTTACCAATGGAAAGGGAATCCTTATAAAATGGGTTAAAGAGAGCAGGCAAGATAAGACTAGATACTATACAGAAGATGGACAAGAATTACAATTAAATCCTGGAGTCAGCTGGATTCAGATGGTAAGTCCATCGGTGGATATAGCGGTTGATTAAAGCTGCTGGAATAAAAAATTTATAATAGAAAGGAGTCAATATGTATAGGTCAGGATTTGTAACTGTAATAGGTAGGCCAAATGTGGGAAAATCCACCCTGTTAAATAAGGTGATAGGGGAGAAGATATCTATCATATCCGATAAACCCCAAACAACCAGGAATAAGATCCAGTTAGTGTATACGGAAGAGGATTGTCAAATAGTCTTCTTAGATACCCCTGGAATCCAGATGCCTAAAAATAAGTTAGGGGAATACATGTTGAAGGTATCTAAGAGTACCCTAGAAGAAGTAGACATAGTCACCTATATGGTAGACAATAGTATGGAAATCGGTAAGCTGGATAATTATATCATAGGGGAGATTAAGGATATATCAACCCCCATAGTCCTTCTAATCAATAAATGTGATCAATTAAAGGATGAAGAGGTGGAGTATTTAGTTAATAAATATAGCCAAATGGGGCTATTTGAAAAGATCATACCCATTTCAGCCCTAAATGGGACTAATATTGATGAATATATAGAAGTTATGAAAAAGCTTTTACCAGAGGGGCCTCAATATTTTCCTGAAGACATGATTACAGACCAGCCGGAGAGGTTCATTATAGCAGAGATTATCCGAGAAAAAGCCCTCCTCAATTTAGATGAAGAAGTTCCCCATGGAATTTTTGTAGAGGTGGAAAAGGTTAAGGGTAGGGAGGATAAGGACCTAATCGATGTTTTTGCCACCATCTACTGTGAAAAGGAGAGCCATAAGGGGATTATAATTGGCAAGGGGGGCAGGATGCTTAGGGCAATTGGCAAAAGCGCCAGGGAGGATATAGAAAGGCTGATGGCTAGCAAGATAAACCTCCAGTTATGGGTAAAGGTTGAAAAGGACTGGAGAGATAGGGAAAATAAGGTGCGTTACTTTGGATACAAATAAGTGGTGGATAGGATGATTAAGACAGAAGGGATTGTCCTGAGGGAGAACAAGTATAAGGAAAGTAGCAAGATACTCAGTGTATATACTAGGAAAAATGGCAAGGTAAGCGTAATGGCCAGGGGGGCCAATAGGCCTAAATCTAGGCTGTTGGCCAATACCCAGGTTTTTTCCTACAATGAATATCAGTTTAGACGCGGGAGGAACTTTTACTACATCAACCAGGCAGACATCATCGATTCCTTCTATGCCATCCGGGAGAATATGGAGAGGCTGGTCTACGGTTTCTTCCTGCTGGAACTGGTGGAGAAGTCTGTCCCCATGGAGGAGGCCAATGAGAAGATCTTCTTCCTCCTATTAAAAACCCTAAAGACCTTAGCAGTTAAAAAGAAGGACTTTTTAAAGCTAATCCTAGCCTTTGAATTAAAGTATATATCCTTTTTAGGATATAGGCCCTTTATAGAAAGCTGCGTAATATGTGGTAGGGGGCAGGCTAGGGAGTTTAGATTTAGCAATTTTGAAGGGGGCATAATCTGTGATAATTGTTATACCAAAGACTTAAGGGCCAAAGCCCTGGATAGAAAGACCTATGAGCTTTTAGTAAGGCTAATGTATATGCCTTTAGATCGGCTAGAGGAAATTGAAGCCTCTGATGTTTTGTTAAATAAACTTCAAAATATAATTGAATCCTATATACTCTATAATATAGATAGAAGGGGCTTTAATAGCCTAGATTTTTTTAAAATCAACAAGTTTAATCTTGCTAGGACAGATATTGACAAGGAATAAATTATCTGTTAAATTATAAAGCATAAAATAGGATACATACACGATGAGGGAGAAGAGTACCATATTATATTTATTCAAGAGAGTCTAGTATTGGTGGGAGCTAGATATAAATATATATAGGGAAAGGAACTTCCGAGTGTTTCTTTTAAAGAGGATACCTTTATGGTATTAAATAGGGTGGAACCGCGGAACTAACCTTCCGTCCCTATATGGGGATGAAGGTTTTTTTGTATTGCACATATGATAGGAGGGTTATTATGTATTTTCAGGATTTAATGCTGAAATTGCTAAATTATTGGGGAGAAAAAGGATGTACAATCTTGGAACCTTATGACATAGAAAAAGGGGCAGGAACTATGAGTCCACATACTTTCCTAAGGGCACTAGGACCAGAGCCTTGGAAGGTGGTTTATGTGGAACCTTCAAGAAGGCCTGCCGACGCTAGATATGGTGAAAATCCTAATAGATTGTATCAGCACCACCAATTACAAGTCATCCTTAAACCATCTCCCGAAGATATTCAAGACCTATATTTAGGTAGTCTAGAAGCCATCGGAATAGACCCTTTGAAACACGATATTAGGTTTGTAGAGGATAACTGGGAAGCACCAACCCTTGGAGCATGGGGACTGGGCTGGGAAGTATGGTTAGACGGAATGGAAATCACCCAGTTTACCTACTTCCAGCAGGTAGGAAGTATAAATTGTGAATTGGAATCTGGTGAGATTACCTACGGCCTTGAGAGAATTGCCATGTATTTACAAGATGTGGACAATGTATTCGATATCAAGTGGAATAAGGATATTACCTACTGGGATATCTTCAAACAGGCTGAATTTGAACACTCAGTCTATAGTTTTGAAGAGGCTGATGTAGACCTATTAAAGGGACTCTTTAACACTTATGAAAATGAGGCCAATAGGGTTTTAGAAGCTGGCTTAATCTTACCTAGCTACGACTATGTTTTAAAATGCTCCCATACCTTTAATGTACTAGATGCGAGAGGGGCAATTTCCGTATCCGAAAGGACTAGTTATATAGCAAGGGTTAGGAATTTAGCAAGGAATGTAGCTAATAAATATGTGGAACAGAGGAAGGAATTAGGCTTTCCACTATTGAAGAAAGAAGGTGGATTAGATGACTAAGGCATATTTGCTGGAAATAGGGGTAGAGGAGCTTCCTGCCAAATATATTAAGAATACCCTAAAACAACTAAAGGAAAAATTTGACTTTGTCTTGAAGAATGAAAGGTTAAATTATGAAGAGATAAAGGTATATGCTACACCTAGGAGGCTAACCACAATAATTACTGGTCTAGCCGAGGGGCAGGAAGATCTAGTTGAAGAGGTTAAGGGACCATCAAAGAGGATCTCCTTTGATGATGAAGGTAATCCAACTAAAGCCCTTTTAGGCTTTATGAGGGGGCAGAATATTCAGCTGGAGGACATTAGCTTCAAAGAGTTTAAGGGAGAAGAATACGTCTATGCCAGGGTACTTAAGAAGGGACAATCTACAGCTGAAATCCTTTCTAGAAAGGTTCCAGAGATAATTCGATCCCTTAACTTCCCTAAATCCATGAAGTGGGGAGGAAAAAACCTTCGTTTTGCTAGACCTATTAGGTGGATAGTTTCAATACTAGATGATAGGGTAGTAGATTTCCAACTTGAAGCTATCCCCGTATCTAATATAAGTAAGGGGCATAGATTCCTTGGCAGTAAGAGGATTGAGATTGAAAATGTAGACTCCTACCTGGAAGTAATGAAGGCCAACTTTGTAATAGTAGATCAGGAAGAAAGGAAGGACCTGATTAAGTTTGGAGCTGAAAGGTTAGCCAAGGAAAAGGGTGGGAAGGCCCTAGTAGATGAGAACTTACTTGAGGAAGTAAC
This sequence comes from Tissierellia bacterium, assembly GCA_012521625.1. Classification (GTDB taxonomy): domain Bacteria; phylum Bacillota; class Clostridia; order Tissierellales; family Tissierellaceae; genus JAAYTL01. The sequence continues at coordinate 4,141 of JAAYLY010000166.1, forward strand.
TAACCTAGTTGAATATCCTACACCCCTAATAGGAAGAATCAAAGATGAATATCTGGAATTACCTAAGGATGTGGTAATAACTCCAATGAAGGAGCACCTAAGGTATTTCCCTGTAGTTGATGATAAGGATAGGTTGTTGCCATATTTTATAACTATAAGAAATGGTAACGACGAATATTTAGATATAGTAACTAAGGGTAATGAAAAGGTTCTAGGTGCTAGGTTGGAAGATGCTAAATTCTTCTATGAAGAAGATATTAGTAAGCCCTTGGAAGATTATGTTGAACAATTAAAGGGTATAATCTTCCAAGAGAAATTGGGTACCATGTATGATAAGACCATTAGGATACAGAAATTATCAGAAAAGATTGGTTCCTATTTAGAAATCGGCGAAGAAACGGGCAAAAATTTAGAAAGGGCTTCATATCTGGCCAAGGCGGACTTGGTAACTAAGATGGTAACTGAATTTACCGAGTTACAGGGTAGAATGGGAATGGAATATGCCAACGTTTCTGGTGAAAATGAAATAGTTAGCTTAGCCATCTTTGAACAATATTTGCCAAGATTTTCAGGTGACCAGCTACCAACCACAACTGCAGGAGCCATCTTATCAATTGCCGATAAGCTGGATACTATAGTAGGTTTATTTGCCATAAACATTCATCCAACTGGCTCACAAGACCCCTTTGGTTTGAGAAGGAGCGCATTGGGGATTATAAATATAATCCTGGATAAGAAGCTAAACATATCCCTAAATGAACTAATAGACTTTGCCCTATATATTTATACTGATGAAATGGGCTTAGCCTTTGACTACAACAAGGTTAAAGCTGAAATCAACTCCTTCTTCATGGGTAGGATAAAATCCATGTTTGAAGATATGGCCATTAGGTATGATATAATAGATGCGGTATTAAGTACTGATATTGACGATATATATGATATGAAGATAAGAGCTGAAAAGGTCAATGAATGGTTAAGCAAGGATGACCTATTAGATGTACTACTGGCATTTAATAGGGTAGCCACCCTGGCCGTTAAAACGGATTCTAGTGAAGTCATGAGGGATTTAATGAGCCAGGAGGAGATAGAACTTTATGATGCCTATAACAATATAGAGGAAAAGGTCTTAAGCCTAATAGAAAAGAAGGAATACGATAAGGCTCTAGATACATTTGCAAGCCTTAAGGAACCGATAGATAATTTCCTAGATAATGTTATGGTAATGGTAGATGATGAGATCATAAGGAAGAATAGGTTAGGCCTATTGAGGAAGATCTATGATACTATGATCTTGGTTTGTGATCTTTCTAAGATAGTTAGCAAATAGTTTTCAGATAGGTGGTGATTAATATTCAACTCAATAATAGGCAGAAAAAAATTATAGAAATCGTCAAAGGGTCGGAGCCCATTACAGGTGAAGAGATAGCCAATCGACTAAATTTAAATAGATCCACCATTCGACCCGACTTGACCATCTTAACCATGGCTGGCATACTAGATGCTAGACCTAGAGTTGGATATTTTTTCACCGGTAAATCTGAATTTAACCTAATGGGGGATAGGATCAACAGTATCTTGGTGGAAGATGTAAAATCCCTACCTATAGTAGTAGATGAGTCCACCTCCATCTATGATGCTGTTGTTACCATGTTTTTAGAAGACGTGGGTTCCATCTATATAACCAATAACAATATCCTAACTGGAGTCATTTCCAGGAAGGATATTATAAGGTCAGCCATAGGTGGAACTGACCTACATAAGGTCCCCGTAGGTGTAATTATGACTAGGATACCTAAAATCGTATATATAAAACCTAAGGATACCATCTTAGATGCGGCAAAAAAGTTAATAGAACATGAAGTCGACAGCCTACCTGTGGTGGAAGTTTTAGATGAAGAAAATAAGGAATTAAAGATTATTGGTAGAATCACTAAGACCACTATCACCAGATTGTTTATGGAGTTAGCTAGTAATACTTAGGGGGGAGATTAGATGGAAGCAGGAATAACCATATATGTTATGTCAGACTCAATAGGTGAAACAGGTGAATTGATTGCTAGGGCAGCTGTTAGGCAATTTCTGAGGGAAAACTTTGAAATAAAGAGATACCCCTACATAGTTGGGGAAGAACAGATAGAGGAAATCTTTGAAGATGCCAAAAATCATAAAAGTATTATAATTTATACTACCGTTTCTGAAAAAAATAGGGACTATATTATCAGGAAGGGTAAGGAATATAATATACCAACTGTAGACGTGATGACACCACCCTTAGAGGCATTAGAAAAAGTATTAGGCTTCCCACCTAAGAGAGAATCTGGTATAATAAGAAGGTTAGATGAATCATATTTTAAAAAGGTAGAGGCTGTTGAATTTGCAGTAAAATATGATGACGGTAAGGATCCGAGGGGGATTGTCAAATCGGATATATGCTTAGTTGGAGTTTCTAGAACCTCAAAGACTCCTTTGAGCATGTATCTTGCCCATAAATATATTAAGGTTGCCAATATTCCCTTAGTTCCAGAGGTTCCACCGCCAAAGGAATTGTTCGAGAAGGATAGTAAAAGGATAATAGGATTAGTGGCAAACCCTATTAAATTGAATGAAATCAGGCAGGAAAGATTAAAATCCTTAGGTTTAGATTTTAATGCCAAATATGCTAATTTAGAAAGAATTAACCAAGAACTTGAATACTCTAGAAGGATAATGGAAAAATTAGGTTGTCTAGTTATAGATGTATCCTATAGGGCTATAGAGGAAACGGCTACTATAATATTAGAACATATATCAAAGAATTTTCCAAAGGGATTATAGAAGTGTTTTTAAACACTTCTTTTTTCATTAACACCCTATGAATTCCCCCTTAAATAAAAACTTTTAAAAATAAAGAAGGATTTTTTAAACTTTTGTTGTATATATATAAATAGACCTAATTTTTCATCAGCAGGGTATATATTAGTAAGACTACTGTGATGAAATGGGGCTAAGATATGAATCTAAGATTGCAGTTGGAAAAACGGGAAAGGGAAGTTTTATCCAAATATGCAACCTTAAGCAGTGAATCAAAGGGAAGAAGGTATAGGGAAGAAAAATGCCATATCCGGACTGATTTTCAAAGGGATAGGGATCGGATAATCCATTCTAAAGCCTTTAGGAGGCTTAAACATAAAACCCAGGTTTTCATAGCACCTGAAGGAGACCATTTTAGAACTAGACTTACTCACACTTTAGAAGTATCCCAAATTGCTAGGACCATAGCCAGGGCCTTAGGATTAAATGAAGACCTAGTTGAGGCCATTTCCCTTGGCCATGATCTAGGACATACTCCCTTTGGACACACTGGTGAAAGGGTACTAAATTACCTACATCCTAAGGGCTTTAAGCACAACGAACAGAGCCTGAGGGTTGTGGATTTTTTAGAAGCTAGTGGGGACAGGATAGGACTAAATTTGACATTTGAAGTTAGAGAGGGTATAATAAATCATTCTGGCCAAAACACCAGTTCAACCCTAGAAGGACAAATCGTAAAATATGCCGATAGGATTGCATATATAAATCATGATATAGACGATGCCATTAGGGCAGGCATAATAGGGAAGGAAGACCTGCCTAGGGATTGTATAGAAGTTTTAGGTAATAGTCACAGTGCTAGAATTAATACTATGATTGTAGATATAATAAGGAATAGTATGGGTAAGAATAGTATAAGCATGAGCGAAGAAGTAGGAAAAATGACTGAAAAATTGAGGCAGTTTATGTTTGAAAATGTCTATTTAAATCCTAAGGCAAAAACTGAAGACGATAAGGCGGAATATATAATAGTGGAACTATATAATTATTATTTAAAAAATATAGACAAACTACCAGCGGAATATGGCTTATATGGAGCTACAGACTCCACTATTGAGGATCGAATCTGTGACTATATAGCAGGAATGACCGATCGGTATGCTATAAATCTCTTTAATAAAATTTTCGTTCCTAGGGGATGGGAGAGCCTATAATTAAGGGAGGAAAATATCAGTCCGACTATAAATCTATTATGGTGGTGAATAAATAGACAAGAATATGACTATTTATGTAGATGATGAATTAATTGAAAAGGTGAAGGATTATAGCGATATAGTAGATATAGTTTCTGACTATGTCCAATTGCGAAGATCTGGGGCCAATTATGTGGGCCTATGTCCTTTTCATAATGAAAAAAGCCCCTCCTTTACTGTATCTGAAAGTAAACAGCTATACCACTGTTTCGGATGTGGTGAAGGGGGAGATGTAATTAGCTTTTTGATGAAAATAGAAAATCTGGATTTTATCGAAGCTGTGAAATTCTTGGCTGGCAAGTATAATATTGAAGTCCAAAGTAAAAGGGCAGACGATAGATATTTAAAGGAGAAGGAAAGGTTATACTTAATCAACCGTGAAGCGGCTAGGTTTTTCTTCAGAAACCTGACTAATAATAAAAGACCTTTGGAATATCTATATAATAGGCAAATCGATAGCAAGACAATTAGAAGGTTTGGTTTAGGCTATGCACTTAATAGTTGGGATAGCTTGCACACCTACCTACTTAATAAAGGCTTTAAAAGTGAAGAAATAGAAAAAATTGGTTTGATTGGCAGAAAAAGTGGGAATAATGGTTATTATGATAAGTTCAGAGACCGAATCATCTTTCCCATTATAGATTTAAAATCTAGAGTTATAGGTTTTGGCGGCAGGGTGTTAGATGACAGCATGCCTAAATACTTAAATTCTAGCGACAGCCTTATATTTAATAAGGGTAATTTTCTCTATGGATTGAATCTAGTAAACAAATATTCCGATAGAAAGAAGATACTCCTGGTTGAAGGCTATATGGATGTAATCTCCCTCTTTGCTGCTGGAGTTAACTATGCAGTGGCTAGCCTGGGGACAGCCTTAACGGAAAGACAAGCTAAGCTGTTAAAAAGATTTGGAGAGGAAGTATATATTTGTTTTGACTCAGATCCAGCAGGGATTAAGGCCACATTAAGGGCAATAGATATATTGCTTAAGGCAGATGTAAAACCCAGGATTATACAATTGCCAGCAGGGATGGACCCAGATGAATATATTAAGAAGAAGGGTATCATTGAATTTGAAAAGTTATTTAAGAAATCCATAAATCATATAGATTATAAGATCAATTTAGCAAAGTCTAAGTATGATTTGGAATCCATAGAGGACAAGGTTGAATTTACACAAGAAGTTGCAAGGATACTCAAGTCACTGGACAGTCCTATAGAACAAGACGCCTATATTAAGAAGATTTCAGAGGATACGGGTATATCTTTAGAGGCTATTCAAGCGGAAGTTCGTGGTAAAGGGAGTAGGAATTTCAAATCCCAGCAAAGAAAACCCAAGATCAGCCCAGTAGATACTAAGGTGGTATCTGCCAGTATGAAGGCTGAATTGGATTTAATCATACTCATGATGGAAGATAGGGATTACTTTGATTTAATAGAAGAGTCCTTAGATAATATAGATTACTTTACCAATGAGGACTTTAAAAGCCTTTATCAAATTATTAAGGCCTCATACAATGGCAAAACATCATTAGATCGGGAAGGGGTTTTAGACCTTTATGCAAAGGAAAATCCCGATCCTAAGATTTTAGAAACAGTTAGAAATCATCAAATTAACTATCAATTGACCAGGATAGAAGAGATAATTGGGGATTTAATCAATACCTTGAAATATAACAAATTGGAAAAGGAAAGAAATAAGATACTAAAGCAAATTGAAGTATTAGAAAATAAGGTTAATAGAAGCAAGGAGGAAGAGGTGGCACTTCTAAATTACTGCTTAGAATTAACCCGCTTAAATAAGGAAATTAAACTAATTAGGCATGAGTAAGGAGGTACCATAATTGGCTCAAAAAACTAATGAAAATGAAGCTATAATCAAAGAAAAGAAAGATCAAGTAAAGAGATTAATTGCAAAGGGGAAGAAAACGGGGACCTTAACATATAAAGAAGTTATGGATATCTTAGAAGAGATCGATCTAACTAGTGAGGAAATAGATGACATTTATCAAACCTTAGAGGACATAGGGATTGAGGTAGTAGGAGAAAAGGAAGAGGATATCCTTTTGGATGATGATATCGACGCTGATTTAGATGATGACATAACCGAAGATGTTAAAGATGATGACCTGGTACCCAAGGGGATTTCAGTAGATGACCCTGTAAGGATGTATCTAAAGGAAATAGGTAAGATACCACTACTTACTGCTGAAGAGGAAGTGGAACTAGCTAAGAGGATGGAAGCTGGGGACGAAGAAGCTAAGAAGAAGTTAGCTGAAGCCAACCTTAGATTGGTGGTAAGTATAGCTAAGAGATACGTAGGAAGGGGTATGTTATTCTTAGACTTGATCCAAGAGGGTAACCTAGGTCTTATGAAGGCCGTTGAGAAATTTGAATATAGGAAAGGCTTCAAATTTAGTACTTATGCCACCTGGTGGATAAGGCAAGCCATTACCAGGGCCATAGCTGATCAAGCTAGGACCATTAGGATTCCTGTCCATATGGTTGAGACTATCAACAAGCTAGTTAGGGTACAAAGACAACTACTACAAGAGTTGGGTAGGGACCCTACACCTGAGGAAATAGCTAAGGAGATGGACCTGGAAGAGGAGAAGGTAAGGGAGATTATGAAGATAGCTCAGGAACCAGTGTCCTTAGAAACTCCTATTGGGGAAGAAGAAGACAGCCATCTTGGTGATTTCATTCCAGATGAGGATGTACTGGCTCCAGCGGATGCAGCTACCTTTACCATGTTGAGGGAGCAGCTAATCGAGGTATTAGATACCCTGACACCAAGGGAGCAGAAGGTCTTAAGGCTTAGATTTGGCTTAGACGATAGTAGGGCCAGAACCCTTGAAGAAGTAGGTAAGGAATTTGACGTCACAAGGGAGAGGATTAGGCAAATAGAGGCCAAGGCCTTAAGGAAATTAAGGCATCCTAGTAGGAGTAAAAAACTAAAAGACTTCTTAGAATAATTAAAGATTCGCATTTATTGCGAATCTTTATTACTGATTAGGAGGAAAGGTAAAGTTATGGACTTATCGAATAGGCTATTGGAAATAACTAAATTCGTCCCTAAGGGTTCTGTAGTTGCAGATATAGGTACGGATCACGGCTATATACCAGTTTATTTAGTTGAAAAAGAAATCTCTGAAAGGGTTATTGCATCAGATATTAGTCCAGCTTCATTGGAGAAGACAGTTGAATACGTAAATAGGATGAAGTTACAGGATAAGATCCAAACTAGAGTGGGAGATGGTCTAAAGGTCTTAAAGCCTGCTGAAGTGGATACGGTAATCATAGCAGGTATGGGGGGGATCCTAATAAGCAATATCCTGGAAGAAAGTAGGGAGGTTACTGATACTATAGATACCTTTATTCTCCAGCCCATGGTAGCCAGCTATGAGCTTAGGAAGTATTTAACAGCTAATGGTTTTAAAATAGTTGAGGAAAGCCTGGCTAAGGAAGGTAGAAGGCTCTATGAAATCATTATAGTCAAGAGGGGTGAGGAAATCATAGCCAAAGATATTTACTATGAAATCGGCCCCCGCCTGATAGAAAAAAAGCATCCCCTTCTTAAGGACTTTATAGCTTGGAAAAAGCAGGAAGTTGAGGATATAATAAGAAAATTAGAGGAAGCCTCCATAGAAAGGGTTAGGGATAGATATGAAGATATGAAGAAGAAAATAGCTGAATATGAGGAGGTGGAGAGGAAAATTGAAGGCAGCTAAGGTTATAGAACTATTAGAAAGATGGATTTCCAAGGACTTAATAGATAGTTGGGACAATACGGGCTTTCAAATTGGTAGTTTAGAGAAGGAAGTCAATAAAGTTCTAATTGGGCTAGATTTAGATGAGGCCCTTTTAAATAGGGCCCTTGAGGGAGGATATGATATGATAATCACCCACCACCCCCTGATCTTCAAACCTATTACTGAAATAAACAGCCTTAATTATAAGGGTAGGCTTATTATGGATCTAATTAAAAATGATATAGTAGTATATAACGCCCACAGTAATTTAGATATAGTAGAGGGTGGTGTTAACGACTGTTTAGCAAATTTGCTAGGGCTTGAGGATAGGGAGGTTCTATCACCTACAGACAAAGTAGATGGGGCTGGTAATCCTTTGGGTTATGGCCGTATTGGTACTATTGAAAGGATTGAATTTCAAAGCTTCATAGAATTAATTAAGACTAGGTTAAATCTAAAAGCCCTAAAGGTTTATGGTCACATAAAGGATTATGTAGAAAGGGTGGCCCTATGTGGGGGCAGCGGCAGCAGCTTCATCTTAGATGCCTATAGACATGGAGCCCAGGTTTATATTACGGGAGATATTAAGTACCATGATGCCCAACTGGCCCATGAACTAGGTCTTACTCTCATAGATGGTGGACATTACCATACAGAAAAGCTGGTCTTGCCTGCCATTAGGGACTATCTGAATGAAGAAGTAGGAGGAAGGCTTAAAATAGATTTAATAATGGAATCAGGTTTACCAGAATGTATTTTTTAGGTCAATGAGTAAAGAGGAGTTTAATTACTGCAGATTATTTTACTTTAATATTTTAGGATGTAATAAAATATAAATAAAAAGTATATTTAATAAAACTTAGTGTAAAATAATTGTAGGAAAAAATATAAAAAAGAATAGCCTCATATGTTATGATGGAAATGTTCCAATAAAACATCAAAACATAGAGGAGGCTATTCACATGAATACAATTATACACGAAAT
>JAAYLY010000167.1 GCA_012521625.1 Tissierellia bacterium
ACTAAGAATTGAGGATTTTACTGTTGAAAATATTAATAATAATTTCAAAATCCCATTTATTAATGGGCTAATTCTTTATACTCTTTTTTAACCTTGATAAAAAAAGTTAATTATGCAATTTCCTCAGATAATTAGTTTAACAAAATACCTAGATGGGATGCACCTTGCTGACAAGAGGTAGATTGAAGTAAAAGCTTTTATAATCTATAATAAATATAGAGAAAATGCCTTTTAAGACTAATGGATTTTGTGCCTTCATTTTTAATGACATCTTATGTTAAACTAATGATCAAATGGCTAAAGTAAAGCTAGGGAGAGGTGATCTTATGAAGTTAACTTTTTTAAGTCATGCGGCATTTTTAGTTGAGGCAGAAGGCTTTAAGGCTATAATCGACCCATATCTAACTGGAAACTCATTGGCTCAGCATAAGCCAGAGGATATTACAGGTCTAACCCATATCTTCGTAACCCACGGCCATGGGGACCATCTTGGAGATACCATAGAGCTGGCTAAGAACAACGATGCCTTGGTAATAGCCAATGCAGAAATATCAGGCTATCTTTCTAAAGAAGGAGTTAAAACCCATGCTATGCATATAGGGGGGAGACATAAATTCGACTTTGGTACTGTTAAGATGACTCCAGCCCATCACGGCTCCAGCATTCCAACGGAAGATGGGATATTATACGGAGGTAATCCCTGTGGATTTGTGATAGAGGTAAATAATAAGAAGATCTATCACGCTGGAGATACTGGCTTAACCATGGATATGAAGCTATTAGAGGTGGAAAATATAGATGTGGCTTTAATTCCAATCGGGGGTAACTTCACCATGGATATTGAGGATGCATTAAGGGCTGTTGAATTTGTCAAACCTAAAGTTGCCATTCCAATGCACTATGACACCTTCCCAGTAATTAAAGCAGATCCAAAGGAGTTTAAGGAAAGGAATAAGGCCTGCGAAACAGTCATATTGGAAATCGGCCAATCCTATGAATTTTAAGAATTAGGGCTAGTAATATATTTTGATTTACATGGGATTGAAAGAGTATAGTAGAAAACTAAAACCTGCCATATGGCAGGTATTTTTATTTAAGTAGATTAAAGTTAAAATAATACTTTAATTAGAAAATAGGGTAAAATAGAGCTTTGCAGACTTAGAGTTAATGTTTAACTTTAAGTTTCTACCCAAAGCACCATACTTACTTTTAAGTTGTCTTACTAACTACTTAAATTAACTACTTAAAATTAAGGAAATATTAAGGAAATAATGAAACTTTAATAACTAATGGGCAAGAATTAATAAAGAACCAATATAAGGCAAGTTGTTGTAATGGCAATAAATATATTATAGAATCAAACTATAAACTAAGGAGGAAGAACATGAAGAAACTAATATTGCTTATTTCTATAATTTCAATCCTATTAACGGCCTGCAGCCCCCAGGATACTACTCCATCCCCCATGCCGGAAGAGCCCATCGATGGCTTACCCATAGAAGAACCGGTAGATGAGACTAAGGAGGAAGTAGATGAAATTCAAGAAAAACTGGAAAGCATGACCCTAGAAGAGAAGATAGGTCAGCTGATGATAGTTGGATTTGAAGGAACCCAATTAAATGAAAATACCAGGTCCTTTATAGAGGATTTAAAGGTAGGAGGTTTAGTCTTCTTCGGCAGGAATATAGAGACTAGGGACCAGGTTGTTAGTTTAGTTGAGGAGATTAAAGGCCTTAACCAAGGTGACATTCCCCTATTTTTAGCAGTAGATGAAGAGGGAGGCTCAGTAAGTAGGGTGCCTAAGGAATATAAGAGGCTGCCTGACTCTATTAAAATTGGTGACCTGGATGATGATGACTTAGCCTTTCAATATGGCCAGCTTCTGGGAAATAGGGTTAGGAGCCTGGGCTTAAACTTAGACTTTGCTCCCGTTATGGATATACATTCCAATCCCAACAATCCGGTAATAGGAAATAGGGCCTACGGAACTACCCCAGATAGGGTAACTAAAATAGGCCTCCAAGTAGCGGCAGGTTTAAGGGATAGGGCGGTAATACCAAGTATAAAACATTTCCCAGGACATGGTGATACTTCGACAGACTCCCATATAGAGCTGCCAGTTATAGGGAAAAGTCTACAAGAATTGAGGGATTTCGAACTTATTCCATTTAAAGCTGCTGTTGGTGAGGATATAGAGATGGTTATGGTAGCCCACATCCTGCTACCCTCCATAGATGATGAATTTCCAGCCACCCTTTCATCAAAGGTCATAGCTGATCTTTTAAGAGGAGACCTAGGATATGATGGAGTCATCATCACAGACGATATGACCATGGGTGCCATAGTTAACAATTACTCCCTGGAAGAGGCCAGCATTAAATTCCTCAAGGCCGGTGGTGATATACTGCTAATCTGCCATGGCGAAGAAAATCCTAGCCTTGTTTTTAATAGGATAATGCAGGCTTTAGAAGATGGAGAGTTAAGTATGGAAGAAATAGATAAGAAGGTCTATAGGATATTGGAGTTAAAAAAGACCTATTTAACTGATGAAAACTTGCAAGAGAACCCCTATGATATCCAGTTAGAGGACTTAAATATCCAAGCTCAAGAAATTATCGATAGAATTAGATAGAAGGCTATTTAAAATAGAAGTCTATTAAATATAGGATATAGAAGTCTATTAAATAGAATTTTTAATAAAGTTTTAGATAGAAGCTTGTAATTAATACAATTTATTTAACTAAATTCCATGATGGTTTACGGCCGAAATCTAAATAGATTAGGCCATAGGTTTGGCTGATTATATATTAGGTAGGTGGTCAAATGAAAAGAAAGGTTTACCTTGGCGACTTTAACAACCATAAAAAGAGGCAGCTTATAGACTTTTCCCTAGAAAAACTTAGGGAGGGAAAGGGGGATGAATTCTACTATATCCTACCCAATGGAGAACTAATTAGGCATTATAGGAGGTTTTTCATAGATGAGCTTGAATACAGCTTCCATATTAACCTCTTTACCTTTGACGACATAGTTAAGCATATATTGGAAGATGACTTTACCCCCATCATAGACAACCCTACTAAAAACCTAATCCTGAGGGGAGTCTGTGAAAGGCTTATAGAGGAGGGAAGGCTGGTATATTATAAGGACTTCACCCAAATGCCAGG
>JAAYLY010000168.1 GCA_012521625.1 Tissierellia bacterium
CGTACTTATGGATATCCAGGGTAAGGGGCAGGTGGAAGTTAGCTTAAAGGAGGATATACCCTTTGGCCACAAGTTTGCTATCCAAGAGATTAAGGAAAATCAAGAGCTCATCAAGTATGGTGAAGTAATCGGCCATGCAACTTTAGACATAGCAGTGGGAGCCTATGTACACGTACACAATGTAGTAAGTGAAAGAGGTCGTGGAGACTTGGAGGTGGGGAAATAATGGAGAAACTCTATGGCTATAGAAGGCCTGATGGGAAGGTTGGCATAAGGAATCATCTATTAATTATTCCTGCTTCAGTTTGTGCCAGCCATGTGGCACAAAATATAGCAAATGCAGTAAATGGGGCAGTGGCCATACCTAATCAACAGGGCTGCTGCGAATTAGGTCCAGATTTTGATGTAACCCATAGGGTGTTAGTAGGCTTTGGTAAAAACCCTAATGTGGGTGCAGTCTTGGTAGTAGGCTTAGGCTGCGAAGGCATTTCCACTAGACAAGTGGCTGAGGAGATAGCTGAAAGTGGCAAGAGGGTTGAGTACTTGATTATACAGGAAAATGAAGGAACTATTAATACAGAGGCTAAGGGGATTAAATTAGCCAGGGAGATGGCCAGCCAATTAAGCCTAATGCAGAAGGAAGAGATAGATATATCTGACATTATGCTGGCTGTAGAATGTGGCGGTTCCGATACTACTTCTGGTCTGGCTGCCAATCCAGCGGCAGGCTATGTTTCCGATAGGGTAGTAGAATTAGGTGGAACTGTAGTCCTATCTGAGACTACCGAGTTTATTGGGGCAGAACATCTGCTGGCTGAAAGGGCAGTTTCCCAAGAGGTGGCTGATGACATCATCAGGATAGTTAGGGATGTGGAAAATAAGGCCAAGTCCATAGGTGTAGATCTAAGGGAAGGTCAGCCTACACCGGGTAATATTCAAGGAGGCCTAACTACCATAGAGGAAAAATCCCTGGGTTGTATCTTTAAGGCCGGCACCAGTCCAATCCAGGGAGTAAAGGAATACGCAGAGATAATCGATGGCAAGGGACTATATATTATGGATACTCCAGGGCAGGATATTGAATCTATTACAGGTATGCTGGCTGGTGGAGCTACAGTGGTTATCTTTACCACTGGTAGGGGTACTCCAACGGGATCACCTATAGCCCCTGTAATTAAAGTAATAGGCAATAGCGAAAATTACAAAAAGATGAAGGATAATATCGATATTAACGCTGGAACTATTGTAGAGGGTAAGGAAACAGTTGCAGATGTAGGGGAAAGAATCTTCAAGGAGATGCTAGAGGTTATCAATGGTAAGTTTACTAAGGCGGAAGCCTTAAATCATAGGGAGTTTGGAATATATAAGTTATCTTCAACTTTCTAGTTTTTATATTAATTAAATTGGGGGGTAAACAATGAAGATCTTAAAGAATGTTCAAAAGGTTCCTGGCGGCTTAATGGTCATTCCACTACTTATGGGGGCAACCCTTAATACCTTTGCACCTCAGGCCTTAGAGATTGGGGGCTTTACTACAGCCTTATTTAAAAATGGGGCCACTGCACTTATAGCCTTATTCGTATTATGTAACGGTGCTCAAATAAATATAAAAGAGGCAGGTGCTCCCCTATATAAGGGGATTGCACTAACGGCTGTTAAATTTATTATAGGTGCCATCCTAGGTTGGACAGTGGGTAAGGTTTGGGGTAATGCAGGGATTCTAGGTTTAACTCCACTGGCTCTTATTGGAGCTATAACCAATTCTAACGGTGGACTTTATGCTGCCCTTGCAGGACAATATGGTGATTCAACTGACGTTGGAGCAATTTCAATCCTATCCTTAAATGATGGCCCCTTCTTTACCATGTTGGCCTTTGGTGTATCTGGCTTAGCTGATATACCCTTTATGGCCTTTGTTGCAGTCTTAGTACCAATAGTAATCGGCTTTATTTTAGGTAATCTAGATGAAGATTTAAGGGAGTTTTTAAA
>JAAYLY010000169.1 GCA_012521625.1 Tissierellia bacterium
AATATTATTGTGCGCACAAAAAGGAAAATAAATTAAAAAGAAATATACTATATCTAAATACAAAAATAAAAAATACATAGGTAAAGGAGAGTAATATGAAAAGGTCAAAGTTTTTAAAACTAACACTGATCATTACAACTCTAGTATTGATGTTAACGGCATGTACAAATTCAGGAAATAATGTTGATTCAAATACAGCTAATCTTGTAAATGAACCTAAGGAAGGGGAAGTCTTAACTGTAGAAGTAACTGATGCCCACGGCACTGTAACAGTTCCAGTAAACCCAAAAAATGTTGTTTCTTTAGATAATAGGACTTTTGAGACCCTAGCCGATTGGGGGATTGAATTGGCAGCCGTTCCAAAGGCGGTAATGCCTGCTGATTCACCCTATGTAGCAGATGAAGGGGTTTTAGATATTGGTAACCACAGGGAGCCAAATCTTGAAATCATAGCAGCCGTTGAGCCAGAATTGGTTATCGTCGGTCAAAGATTTGCTAATTACTATGAAGATATAAAGGCTCTAGTACCAAATGCAGCTGTAATCGACTTAAATATAGATGTATCTGAGACTACAGATACAGCTGGTGAAAACCTGGTTAATGGTCTTAAGGATGCAACTATTACCCTGGGCAAGATATTCGATAAAAATGAAGAGGATCAGGCGTTAGTAGCTGAATTTGATAAGGCCATAGAGGATGTTAAGGCAGCTTATAATGGAAAGGATAGAATAATGAGCGTTATAGTTTCCGGTGGCAATATAGGCTTTTCAGCTCCTGCTTCCGGTAGAGTTTGGGGCCCAATGTACCAAATCTTCGGTTGGATACCAGCCTTAGAAGTAGGTGGCACCAGCTCCGACCACCAAGGGGATGAGATTTCAGTTGAAGCCATAGCTCAAAGTAACCCCGACTGGATTTTCGTACTAGACCGTGATGCAGCTACCTCATCAGCAGCAGATGCAGTACCTGCACAAGACGTAATTGAAAATTCACCTGCCCTTCAAAATACTAAGGCAGTTACTGAGGGAAAGATAGTTTATGCACCTAAGGACACCTATACCAATGAATCAATCCAAACTTACTTAGAGTTATTCAACGACCTTGCTAAGGCCTTAGGAAAGTAAAGGAGTATGCCTAGTGCAGAATAATATGGTTAATGAGACTTTAGGGGCTGGAACTAACCAGCTCCAAAGCCATAATAAAAATAGAATATTTACCAGATCTTTTATCCTTACCCTCTTAATAGTTTTGGCCTTAGGGCTCATATCCCTCTTTACTGGAGTATACGATATACGGGGCCAGGAAGACGGTATGGATATGTTCTTTATAACCCGTGTCCCTAGGACCATTGCCCTAATGCTTACTGGGGCAGCCATGTCCATGTCAGGGCTGGTTATGCAGCTTATAACCCAAAACCGTTTAGTTGAACCTACTACTACCGGCACCATTGAATGGGCTGGCTTAGGCCTGATGTTTGTGTACTTATTGATTCCTGCCCCAACCCTAGTTCAAAGGATGGCAGGAGCTATTATCTTCTCCTTCATAGGAACCATGGTCTTCTTTTTCTTCTTAAGAAGCATTAGGCTACGCACCTCCCTAATAGTTCCAATTATCGGTATGATGCTGGGTGCGGTGATTTCTGCTATTTCAACCTTTGTAGGGCTTGTATTTCAAATGACTCAGAATATTGAATCCTGGTTTGTAGGTTCCTTTGCTCCTATTCAGGTAGGTAGGTATGAGTACCTATGGCTTATAGTCATTATCACCTTTTTCATCTTCATCTATGCCGATAGGTTGACCCTAGCCGGCCTTGGAGAAGATATAGCCACAAGCCTTGGAGTTAATTACAACAGGATAGTCATTTTAGGTACAGGTCTTATATCCTTAGCCGTTGGAATTGTTGCAGCAGTAATAGGAAACTTACCCTTCTTAGGTATAATAGTACCCAATATAGTATCCATGTATAGGGGGGATGACCTAAGGAATAACCTACCCTGGGTATGTCTCTTGGGTATGGGCACCATAACCCTATGCGATATTATCTCCAGAACTATAATTATGCCCTTTGAAGTACCCGTTTCCCTAATACTAGGAACATTAGGCTCAGTGGTATTCATCACCATCTTGTTAAGACAAAGGAGGCAAAAATGAGCGAGTTACAGTTAAATGAGAGAATAGGGTTTGGAACAAAGGCTGATGATGAGCCTTCCCAGGATAATAGATCTGCAGGAGCCTTCCGCTGTAAAAGGGAGGAGAGGCGCTACTGGTTTATGCTAATTGGCTTACTTACTCTGGGACTATTAGCCTCCTACGGCCTTTTAGTTTATAACAATCCAGTCCCAGTAGATTCCCCCTCCTTTATCCCGGTGGTTAGGAGGAGGATGATAGCCCTAGTGGCCATGATAATTGCAGCTATTTGCCAAAGCTTATCCACTGTAGCCTTTCAATCTATAACCAGCAATAGGGTCATAACCCCCTCCTTACTGGGTTTTGAAGCCCTTTATACCACCATCCATACTAGCACCATGTTTTTCTTTGGTATGGGAACCTTTGTTGGCTTCAATGGGGTAGGATCCTTTTTATTTCAAGTAGTTGCCATGGTCCTTATGTGTCTACTCCTTTATGGCTGGCTGCTGTCAGGTAAATATGGGAATTTACAGCTAATGCTTTTAGTGGGGGTTATAATTGGAACTGGCCTAAGGTCTGTATCATCCTTCATGAGGAGGCTGTTAGCACCTTCTGAATTTGATATCCTACAGGCTAGATTATTCGGCTCAGTGAACAATGCAGATGTGGAATATTTTCCAATTGCTATCCCCTTGGTAATAGTGGCAGCCTTAATCCTGCTTTTATATTCTAAGAGGTTAAATGTTGTATCCCTTGGTAGAGATGTAAGCACTGCTTTAGGCCTTAACCACCAAAGGAGCGTAATCTTTGTACTTATTTTAGTTTCCGTTTTAATGTCAGTATCCACCGCCCTAGTTGGACCGCTTACCTTCTATGGTTTTCTAGTAGCCACCTTAAGCTATTTGGCGGCACCTACTTATGACCATAGATATATATTTCCCATGGCCTTTGCCATAGGCTTCCTAGTAATAACCGGTGCTTACTTCTTCATGTACCATGTCTTTAACGCACAAGGGGTAGTATCAGTTATCATCGAAATGTTCGGCGGATTGATATTTTTACTAGTAATATTGAGGAAGGGGACACTATGATAAAGATCAGTAATGCTAGAAAGAATTATTGTGACAAGGTTAGAATAGGACCCTTAAATATTGAAATACCAAAGGCTGGAGTAACTTCTTTAATCGGGCCAAATGGAGCAGGTAAATCCACCACCCTCCTAATGATTGGAAGACTTTTAGATATGGATGAGGGGTCTATTCAAGTGGCCAATATGGATGTATCCAAGACTAAATCTGAAGATTTGGCTAAGGTTCTAACCATCCTAAGACAGGAAAACCACTTTATCACTAGGCTAACTGTTAGACAATTAGTTGGTTTTGGCCGCTTCCCCTATTCAAAGGGAAGGCTGACTAAGGAAGATGAGATGATCATATCTAAATATATAGACTTCTTTGAATTAAGGGAGTTGGAAAATAGGTACTTAGATGAACTATCAGGTGGCCAAAGGCAGAGGGCTTATGTAGCCATGGTTCTTTGTCAGGAGACTGAATACGTACTTTTAGATGAGCCACTTAACAATCTGGATGTGGCCCGTTCAGTTCAAATGATGGAGCACCTTAGGCGTGCAGCTGATGAGTTTGGTAGGACCATCCTAGTAGTTATTCACGATATCAACTTTGCGGCCAAATATTCCGATAGGATTTGTGCCATGAAGGATGGGCAAATCGCCGCCTTTGGAAGGGTGGAGGAGGTAATGGAT
>JAAYLY010000170.1 GCA_012521625.1 Tissierellia bacterium
AATAGATATGAATAAATTAATCACATATAGCAAAGTAGTAATCATAATTTTAGTTTTATCCTTGACATTAGGAGGCTGTAAAGGAGAAGAAAATATACAAAAAGTGGAAGATGTAGTAAGCAATCCAGAAGAAATAGCTAACAATGATAAAACTTTAGTTAAAACTGGAGAGTTAGAATTAAAATATGCAAAGTCATTTTCTGTTGAGTATTTTGAAGGTGGATATAAAATATTAACCGATGGAAATGGGGATAAGACCATATTAATACCTGTGGGAAAAGAAGTGCCTGAACTTGATGAGGATATAAAAGTTGTCCATCAACCGGTGAAAAAAGTAGGTCCCTTTAGTACTGTAAATATGACCATGCTTAGGGCCTTAGATTCAATAGATATGGCTACCATTGTTACAACTCCCTTAGATGGCTGGTATGTAGATGATGTAATTGAAAGGATGGAAAGTGGACAAATCACCTTTGTTGGTTGAAATAACAGCCCAGACTATGAATTGATTCAAGCTGCTAACCCTGATGTAATTTTATTGACTGCTTCCATGGATGAGAACACATTAAAAATGATCGAAAGCCTTGAAGAATTAGGTATCAACTGGATAGGAATGAATGTAAATATGGAAAATGACCCTAGGGGAAGGTTAGAATGGGTTAAATATGTGGGTGCCATTTTAGATAAGGAAGAAGAAGCAGAAGAATTTTTTGAAAGAGAATTAAAAAAGATAGAAGAAATTGAAAATAGTACTTTGGAATCAGATGGTGTAAAACCAAAGGTTAGCTATGTACGTATAACCGATGATGGCTATACGGTAAAAAACCAAGGGGATTACTCTGTTAAGATGCTAGAGTTAGCAGGGGGAGATTATATATTCAAGGATTTAAACCCAGGTAAAGATGGTACTTTGAAGATATCAGCGGAAGAATTTTATAAGGCTGCAGAAGATGCAGATATAATCATCTATGAAAATATGGGTGCCTTTGTAGGTACTATGGAAGAATTTTTAGAAAAGGGTGATCATCTAAGTGGAATTAAGGCAGTAAAGGAAGGAAGGGTATGGGTGACTAAAAGAAACTACTGGCAGTCTGCAGATAAAGCAGCAGATATGATTAAGGAACTAAGGGATATTTTCACCACTCCTCATGGTGAGTTGGAAGAAACTGAACATTATCTTCTAGCCAAATAAAATTAACATAGTTTGTAATAGTTGACTAGGAGGAAAAATGAAGAAAAGTATAAGATTTAAAATAGTATTTGTAGCTTTAGTAGTTTTTTTAGCATATACCATTATGTTAAACCTAGTGTCAGGGTCAATCAGCTTATCCTATAAGGATATAATAGATGTAATTTTAGGTAATAGGATCTTCACAGAACTAGAATACAACATATTGTTTAAAATTAGAATCCCAAGGATCATAAGTGCCATCTTGTTTGGCATAGCCCTATCCATATCAGGTTTCTTGTTACAAACCTTTTTCAAAAACCCTATAGTGGGGCCCTTTGTATTGGGGATATCATCGGGTGCTAGGTTGTTTGTAGGTCTATTCATCTTGAGCAATATTAGCATCGGATTTATTGAAAGTCCATTAATTACAATATTTCTTGCTGCAGCTGTAGGAAGCCTACTTTCCATGTTACTGGTATTATTATTTGCAAGGAAGGTAGACAATATTTCAATCTTGGTAGTTGTAGGTATGATGATTGGCTATATAGCTTCAGCAGGTACAGATTTTATGATTGCCTTCGCAAATGAACATGAAATAGCCGCCTTAGTCAGCTGGTCCATGGGAAGTTTTTCAGGAATTGGTTGGAATGTGTTAAGATTGTCTGCTGTAATTATCATCCCAACTGTAGTATTGGTTTTTTTCCTATCTAAACCTTTAGAGGCCTATCTATTAGGAGAAAACTATGCTAAGAGTATGGGGATAGATATTAAAAGCTTTAGGCTTGTTTTAATTATCCTATCGAGTATATTGTCTGCTTGTGTAACAGCTTTTGCTGGGCCAATATCCTTTGTAGGAATAGCAGTACCCCATATAGCAAGACTATCCATTAAAACATCTAATCCTAAAATATTAGTGCCGGCCTTAGTATTATTAGGCGCCAGCTTTTGCCTTTTAGCTGATTATTTTGCAAGGACATTATTTTCACCAACAGAACTGAGTATAAGTACAGTTACATCCGTTATGGGAGCCCCTATAGTAATTTGGCTTATGGTAAGTAGGAGGAAGAAGGTATGAGCTTTTTAGCAGCGAAGGATTTGCAGGTAGGATACCATAAAAGGATAGTAGTGGATAATATTAATATGGATTTAAATAAAGGAGAAATTCTCTGCCTTTTGGGGCCAAATGGATGTGGTAAATCAACAATTTTAAAAACTATTACAAATCAAATAGAACTTCTAAATGGAAAAATGACCGTAATGGATAAGGATTTAAATAGTATTAGCAATGGTGAAAGGGCTAAATATATGTCTATAGTTTTAACAGAGAGGATAGATCCTGCTATGATGACGGCAGGAGAAGTTGTAGCCTTAGGTAGGTATCCACATACCAATTACTTTGGAAAATTAACCGACAATGATTTAAGGATTATTGAAGAGTCATTGATATGTGTAAATGGAATGAAACTTAAAAATAAGCAATTTAAATACTTAAGCGACGGTGAAAAGCAGAGGATTTTGATTGCCCGGGCAATATGTCAAGAATCAGATATTATGGTATTGGATGAGCCTACGTCCTTTTTGGATATAAAATATAAGGTGGAATTGTTGAATATAATCAAGTCCTTAGCTTTGAAGAAGTCAAAGACCATAATAATGTCACTACATGAAATTGAGTTAGCAAGTAAAATAGCAGATAAGGTATTACTTATAAAAGATGGGAAGATATATGATTACGGAGCTCCTGAAGATATAATAACAGATGAAGCCATAAGAGAGGTCTATAATTTAGACAGTGGATATTTTAATACAACTATTGGAAATATTGAGTTGCCTAAGATAGAGGAAGAAGCTAAAATCTTCGTTATAGGTGGTGGAGGCAAGGCTTCCAGGATTTATAGGGCTTTAAATAGGAGGGGGATAGCTTTCAATAGCGGTATATTATTTAAAAATGATATGGATTATAATATATCCTTAAAATTATCAAATAAGACCATAGCAGAAGATGAATTTGTTAACATAAGGGAAGAAAAATTAGAAGAAGCAAAGGAATTAATAAAAAACTGTGACTTAGTCATAGATTCGGCTGTTAGTTTAGCAGGTATAGGTAAGGGAAATTATGACCTAATCCAATTTGCTATAGAAGAGGGGAAAAGGGTCCTATCCTTGAGGAAGGAAGATATTGGATTAGGTTTAATAAATTATAATACCATTTCACCAATGATCCATGATGTAGTAGAATACTTAAGACTAGTTAAAAATTAAGGAGATAGCCCAATTTGGGTATCTCCTTTATATTTTATTAACTTTTACCAGCGCCCACCTGCTCCGCCGCCGCCAGATCGGCCACCCCCACCCCTAGACCTGCCCCTACTACTGCTACCACTATTGCCCCTATAGCCAGTACTTCCCCTACCAAAGGTTCTCATCATACTATAGGTCAGCCAGCCACCGAAGAATTTAAAGTCTACAATTAAGAAGATTATTATCCCTAGGATTAGGAAGATATTGGATAATCTTGACCTATATCCAAGAGTAAAATCGGATTCATATTCCCCATCATATTGACCGGTCCTTGATTTAAGCTCAATATCATATTCTTTTTCAACATAGTTTAGAATTTCATCATATCCGGCCAGGACCCCACTATCGTAATCCCCCTGTGAGAAGTATGGTATTATCCTATTTTCGATAATCCGCTTGACTATACTATCAGGCAGGACTCCTTCTAAGCCATAGCCCACTTCTATCCATAGCTGTCCCTCTGCAGGTACTATAAGAATTAGCAAGCCATTATCCAGCCGGCTGCCACCTATGTCCCATTGGTCGAATAATTCAGTGGCGTAGCGGTTGATATCCATGCCTTCTAGGTCATTGATGGTTGCTACCACTATTTGGGCCTCCGTCTTTTCATATAGCTCCAAGTTAGTTTGTATAATATATTCTTCAGTAGCCTTATTAAGGATATTGGCAGCATCGTAGACATAGAAGTCATAGCTAGGCTGTGGAAGGGCATAGGTTGGCGAAGCAAGGAATAAAATTATTAAGATTAAGGATATATACTTAAAATGAAGCTTTCTCATTTAAGCACCTACTTAAAAGTTTACTTCTGGCACTTCCATATCTTCAGCATCAATTTGGAAATAGGCCTTTTGTTCAAAGCCAAATAATCTGGCTATTATATTGGTAGGAAACCTCCTAATGGCAGTATTAAACTCCCTTACTGCATCATTATACCTCATTCTTTCAGTGCTGATCCTATTTTCCGTTCCAGCTAGCTCGGCCTGTAACTCTAAGAAGTTTTGATTGGCCTTTAATTCTGGATAATTCTCCACCACTACATTTAAGGATCTCATGGCGGACTCAAACTGAGCATTGGCCTCAGCATACTCTTCCGGAGTCCTTGCACTTTCAAAGCCAGCCCTGGCATTGGTGATCTTAGTCAATACTTCCTCTTCATGGCTAGCATAACCCTTAACCGTATTTACCAGATTTGGAATCAGGTCAGCCCTTCTTTTTATCACGTTTTCCACCTGAGCCCATTGGCTATTTACACTTTCTTCCATTTTTGCCAGTCTATTGTAAGTTCCAGCTAGGCTAGATCCTACTATAAAAACTATGGCGACAATTACTGCAATAGTTATTAGGACACCTTTTTTCATCTAATCCCTCCTTTAATATCTATTATATTATCTTTATATCCTTTTGAATATAAAATATTTATCTTATTTGTCTAATGGTAGATACTTTATACTAACAAACCTTAAAATTCCCCTTACTTTCACTTCTTTTACACAATTATCTATTAAGATATAATATTAGATAGTAGAGGGGATTTAATGAGGCAAGATGAGAAGCTTTCAGCAATAGCTTAGATTGAAATCAATAAAAGTGCCTATTTAGGATGATTTTAAAGGGGTGGTAGAGTGTACAAGATATTAGTGGTAGATGATGAAGAAAAAATCCGGGAAGTTATTAGGGAATATGGGGAGTTTGAAGGCTATGAAGTAACAGAAGCTGAGGATGGGATGAAAGCCGTCAACCTATGTAAAGAAGAGGATTTCGATATTATAATCATGGATGCCATGATGCCTAAACTAGATGGCTTTTCAGCTGTTAAGGAGATAAAGAAGTTTAAGGATATACCCGTCCTTATGCTTTCAGCCAGGGGGGAGGAGTATGATAAATTATTTGGCTTTGAAATAGGGGTGGATGACTATGTAGTTAAGCCCTTCTCCCCTAAGGAGGTTATGGCAAGGGTTAGGGTAATAATCAATAGATATAGGGCCAATGAGGAGAAAAATAGGAAGTTATTATTTAAGGGCTTAGAGATAGATATAGATGGTAGGGTGGTGTATGTAGACGGTGAAAGGGTGGATATGACACCAAAGGAGTTTGATCTACTTACCTATATGGCCATCAACAAGAATATCGCCCTTTCTAGGGAAAAGCTCCTAGATGAAATCTGGGGCTATGATTTCTATGGAGATGAGCGAACGGTAGATACCCATATTAAGATGCTAAGGAATAGTCTAGGCAAATACCGCCATTATATAAGGACCCTTAGGGGGATAGGTTATAAATTTGAATATGAGAAATAGGGTGGATATATGTTTAACATAGATAGGAAGAGCTTGAAATTCAAGATGTGGACTTACTTCATCATATTTGCTGCAGCCATAATGCTTTTACTCTGGCTTTTACAAATAGTTTTCATCAACAGCTATTATGAGACTATGAAGACCAATGAAATAAAGCGGATCGGCAATTCCTTAGTTAGGGAATATGGGAAGGAGGGCTTTGAAGACCTCCTATACACCACCTCCTTAAATGAAGGAATCGTAATAAATATTTTAGACCAGGAGGGCAGGTTAGTATATCCCTTAGACCTAATCGATATTATCATCCAACCTAGGCTTGATTATAGGTTGTATATGGAGTTTTTAGTGAATCTATCCAAGGCTGAGAATAACTATGTAGTGTATACCAGGGAGGACCCTAGGCTGGAAAATCCAACCCTAATCTATGGGGCAATACTTGAAAATCCCCAGGGCTCAAATTATTTTCTCTATATAAAGTCTACCCTGCAACCTATAGATTCTACAGTTAATGTCCTTAAGGATCAGTTGTTGATGGTTACGGCCATATCCTTTGTCCTAGCCTTAATATTATCGTTTATAATTGCAGGTAAGTTTACTAGGCCTATAGAAAATATAACTGAGGCGGCTAAGAAATTGGCAGAGGGCAATTACAATATCCAGTTTGAAAAGGGCTATTATACGGAAATAGATAATCTGGCGGACACCCTCAATTTTGCCACTGGTGAACTTTCTAAGACTGAAGAGTTAAGAAGGGATTTAATAGCCAATGTATCCCATGATTTAAGGACTCCCTTAACCTTGATAAAATCTTATGGGGAGATGATTAGGGATATATCCGGTAATGATGAGGTAAAAAGAAATTCCCATATAAAGACCATCATAGATGAAGCTGATAGGCTGACTAGGCTTGTCAATGACCTATTAGACCTTTCTAAGATCCAGTCTGGTATTGATAAGATTAAGCTTAATAAATTTAATATCAGGGAAACCACAGAAAGGGTTTTAGAAAGGTTCCATTACTTTAAGAATGAGGAAGGCTTTGTATTTACCCTTAATTCTCCAAAGAAGGCCATGGCTTTAGGAGATGAGGAAAAGATAGAGCAGGTCATCTATAATCTCATAAGCAATGCTGTAAATTATTCACAGGATGAAAGGGAGATAGTCATAAATATCCTAGATAGGGAAGAGGAGGTTTACTTTGAAGTCATAGACAGGGGAGTGGGGATACCTAAGGAGGAATTACCCAATATTTGGGATAGATACTATAAGGTTGATAAAAGAGCAAAAGTTGGCACTGGTATAGGATTATCAATTGTCAAATCTATACTTGTTGCTCATAAGGCCCAATTCGGAGTAGAAAGTGAATTAGGCAAGGGTAGCAAGTTCTATTTTACATTAAGGAAATAAGCTCATAGGATGAGCTTATTTTTTTAGTATCTTTATACCTTTCTCAAAAATACTTAGATTCTGATAGTTATTAATAAAATTGGGAATTAATACTAATATCTTAGTAGTGCTTCAATATTCAGTCAGGGGTGAATAGTTTGTTTAAAGATGAAAAATTGAAAAATTTTTTACCCGTAATTATATTACTTGGACTAGCTATTGTAGTTAGTATAAGTATAGCGTCATCTCCAAAAGTTGTAGAAGTCCTAACTGTTGAAGTAGGAGCTATCAGTCATCAGTTCTAGGGAATAACCCCTATTTTATCCAGCTGCTTGTCTTTTATGATTTAGTAGGATAAAATAATTATAATAAAGATACAATAGGGGTGGTAAAAAGATGGAGAAGTTCATACCAACTAGGGAAGATGCTTATAATCTACTTACTGAATTTGTTGAGGATAAGTCACTCATCAATCACCACCTGATGGTGGAATCTACCATGAGGCATTTTGCAAAGCTTTATGGTGAGGATGAGGATAAGTGGGGTATTATAGGACTAATCCATGATTTAGACTATGAGAAGTATCCAGAACAGCACTGCAAGATGACTGAAAAGATCCTTAAGGAGCGGAACTGGCCTGAAGACTATATTAGGGCGGTAATCAGCCATGGCTGGGGTATAGTCAGCGATGTGGAGCCTATTCACACCATGGAAAAGGTCCTATATACCATAGATGAGTTGACAGGACTTATATATGCTACAGCCCTAATGAGGCCTAGTAAGAGCCTTTACGACCTAAAGGTAAAATCCGTTAAGAAAAAATGGAAGCAATCCTCCTTTGCTGCAGGGGTCAATAGGGATATTATAGCTAAGGGGGCTGAGATGTTGGGAATGGAGTTGGATAGGGTAATTGAAGAAACTATTGAGGGGATGAAGGCAGTATCCCAAGCAATAGGTCTTAAGGGAGAAATTGAATAGAAGCATTGTATAAAGCCTCCATTCTTGGTAAAAATAAAACTGCTACAATTATAAGATGTAGGTGACCAATTGAAACTAGACTTTTCTAAGATCTTTAGGAAATTAAGTCCTAAAGCCAACAGAATTTATCATGATAAGAATAGACTAAACAGTTTAATCAAGGAAGGGATGAAGCTACTTTTTAGCAATAAGGCCTTTGCAGACTTAATAGATGATATAAAAATAGCCCTTCAATTGATTAAAAGCTATTATAAAGGTGAATATAGGGCTGTATCTAAGAAGAATATAATTATGATTATCATTGGATTTATTTATTTAGTAAATCCTATGGATGTAGTGCCCGACTTCCTCTTAGGAGGCTTTATAGATGATGCAGCAGTTTTTGCCTATATAATAAAATTAATCCACAATGAATTAGCTAGCTTTACCCTTTGGAAATCCAAGCTAGACTTAAATGAAAGCACCATAGAAGCAGATGAAGAGGATTATGAAATTGATTAATGGCTAGACTAGTTGCCTTAAGGTGAATTAAAGCCCTTTTGAAATAGGGCTTTTTTCTGTACTTTTTTGCTTTAATGAATTCATTTTTAAATAAGCTGAAGATAGCTTACGGTTCTAGGTGGGGTGATGTTGTTGAAGAGGTTGGTCATAGTAACAGAGGGGAAGAATACAGGAGTTAGGTTGACTAAGCAGCTGGGTGAATTATTGGGGAATCATGTAATAATTGACAACGTCCTGCTGGCTCAGCTGGAAGATTTTAAGGATGAAAATATAGATTTAATCCTCTATTCCAGTTCATTCGTAAAGAATAGGTCATT
>JAAYLY010000171.1 GCA_012521625.1 Tissierellia bacterium
AAGAATTGAGGATTTTACTGTTGAAAATATTAATAATAATTTCAAAATCCCATTTATTAATGGGCTAATTCTTTATGCTCTTTTTTAACCTTGATTAAAAAAGTTAATTATGCAATTTCCTCAAATAATAGTTCCTAATAAGATTTTAGCTTTATATTTCTTAGCTTGTAATATTCTTATATTATTATAAAAACTGTGATCTAAGATCACAGTTTTTATAATAATTATTAATCTATTTCATCCTGGTCCGTAAGTATAATAGGACCATCCTTTGTTATGGCTATGGTGTGTTCATATTGGGCAGATAGGCTTCCATCTACTGTTCTGGCAGTCCAAGCATTATCATCTATCTTTACTCCATAGGCTCCAGCATTAACCATAGGCTCTATAGTTATAACCATGCCCTCCATCAACCTCTGACCACGGCCAGGTGTACCGAAGTGTAGGACTTGAGGATCTTCATGGATATTACGCCCTATACCATGGCCTACAAAATCCCTTACTACAGAAAAGCCTTGGGACTCCACATAGGACTGGATGGCATGACCTATATCCCCTAGCCTATTGCCTATTTTAGCCTGTTCTATACCTAGGTATAGTGACTTCTTAGTTACATCTAGCAGCCTTTGGGTCTCATCAGAAATATTTCCTACTGGATAGGTCCAGGCTGAATCAGCCAGCCAGCCGTCTAGGTTTACAACCATATCTATGGTAACTATGTCACCATCCTTAAGTTTTTCTTCCCTTGGAAAGCCATGGCAAACTTCGTCGTTTATAGATGCACAGGTTGCATATTTATAACCCTGATAGCCCTTCTGCTCAGGATAGGCCCCTCTTTCCTCCAAATATTCCTCCACGAATCTGTCTATCTCCATGGTACTTATACCAGGTTTGATCATCTTAGCTATTTCCTTATGAAGGCCAGCCAGTAACCTACCAGCCTCCTTCATCTTCTGTATCTGCTCTTCAGTCTTAATTATTATCATCCTATTACCTTCCTTTTCCTCCATATTTTTTTATCAACTTGATAAACTCCTCATTGTCATATAAATTTTTAAAATCCTTATCCTTTACTATCCATTCTATTATATCAAAATTTATGGATAAAGCCCTTTTTAAATCCTTAATGGCCTCATCCTCCCTGCCTAAAATGGCATAGCAGCAGGCCCTGTTATAGTAAAGGTCTTCAGCATCTTCATTAAACTCTATCCCTTCCGTCAGAATCTCTATGGATTTTTCATAGTCCTTTTCTTCTATATATATGGCCGATATATTTAAGTAAGTGTAGTGGTAGCTCTTATTTAGCTCCAAGGATTTATAGTAGTATTTTAAGGCCATTTGATTGTTGCCTAGGCGCTTATATACCACCCCTAGGTTGAAGAGGGATTTATAAAAGTAGGGATATATTTCAATGCTACGCTTAAAAAGTTCAAAGGCCTTTTCATACTCACCTATTTCCTCATAGATGGAACCTAGATTGTTATAGGCATGGTAGTCATCTGGCAACATCTCAATAACCCTTTCATAATTTTCTATGGCCTTATCTACCTTTCCCAACCTGTCATAGAGATTGGCAAGGAAGAAGTAGGCCCTATCATAGCTAGGATCTATCTCTATAGCCCTTTTAAAATTTAATAAGGCCTGCTGGTAATCTCCTAGCCTTTCTTCCATTATAGCAACTCCATAGTAGGCCCCAGGGTTATTATTGTCCAGCTCTATAATCCTTTCATAGGCCTTCTTAGATTCTAAAGCTAAGTCTAATTCGTCATAGATCAAGGCCAAATTAAATAGGATTTCAATATCCTCTTCCTTACTTCCTTTAAACTCCAAGCTTTTAAGGTAGAAGTCGATGGCCTTTTCCTTATTCCCTTGTAAGTATTCATTTTCTGCCAGTAGGATATAGTTCTTCCTCAAGCGACTATTCTTAAGTGTATTTACCAATATAAACACCTCATAATATTATTATTAATAGTTTAACACAAACACAGAAAAAAAGTAGAGTTAATCCTCTACTTTTAAAATTCTAATGGAATTTAAGATGGCGATGATAGATACGCCTACATCGGCAAAGACCGCCTGCCACATGGTGGCCATTCCCATGGCACCTAAGGCTAAGACTATAAACTTTAATCCAATGGCCAATACTATATTTTGGGTAACGATCCTCTTAGTCCTTTTGGCGATCTTAATTCCCGTTGAAATCTTGGAGATTTCATCTGTCAATATGACTATATCTGCCGCTTCTATGGCTGCATCGGATCCTAGAGCCCCCATGGCTATGCCTATATCAGCCCTGGCCAATACTGGTGCATCATTGACTCCATCACCTACGAAGGCCACCTTACCCCTTGTTTTTTCTAAGATACCTTCCAACTTAGCTACCTTCTCCTCTGGTAAAAGGTC
>JAAYLY010000172.1 GCA_012521625.1 Tissierellia bacterium
AAAAAGCTAGTTTTTATACCTAAAGCCATATTACTAGTGTCAGGATGTTTTTATCTTATGACATATATGGTATAATAGTATAATAATAGATAGAATAAAGGCTTCAATGAAAGTGGACTTTAGGAAGCTTTTATTAAAGGGCCAACAAGTAAGTCCTGAAATTTTAGTATCTTTGGACTTCCTACTGGTTAATAAAAATGGAGGTACATATTATGGTATTTGAAGAAAAAACCATGAAATCTGAAAGGATTTATGAGGGTAAGATTCTCAACCTTAGGGTGGATACTGTTGAACTACCTGATAAGAAGTATTCAAAAAGGGAGATAGTAGAGCATCCAGGGGCAGTGGCCATTATCGCCATTACTAAGGATAAAAAGCTGGTTATGGTAAAGCAGTATCGTAAGGCGGTAGAAGACTTCCTATGGGAAATTCCAGCTGGTAAGTTGGAGGTAAATGAAGAACCAAAGGAGACAGCCATTAGGGAGTTGAGGGAGGAAACTGGCTATGAGGCCAAGAAACTATCCTATATTACGGAATTTTACCCTAGTCCAGGTTTTTGCAGTGAGAAGATGTATCTCTTCCTAGCTGAAGACCTAGCTGAAGTGGAGTCTGGTCCGGATTCTGATGAATTTATCGAGAAGGAAGAGATGGATTTAGATGAGTTGATGAAGATGATAGATAGGGGCCAAATCAAGGATAGCAAGACCATCATTGGAATTTATACTGCCATGAGATACCTTAGGGAAAAAGAATAGGGTTATATTGCATCCTTCCTATGCATAGTATGTCTATATAGGCTTGTATATAGGGAGGAGTTAAACTTGCTATTAAATAAGACGATTAGATATTTAAGGAAGCATCTTAAGAATTATTATATTTACTATATCTTACTTGCAGTGATATTGGTGGCAGGAATCGTTATAGGACCATTGATTATGAACTTATTTAGCTTAAGGGTTAAGATATTAATCTTGAGGTTGGCCAATCCCTTTTACAAGATAGCCCTATTTAACGATGATATACAGCATTCTGTCATGAAGGTTTCCCTTATCAATAATATCTATACCATACTATTGATATATATATTGACCCTACTTAACGTAGGAATGTACATAATTCCACTAATCCTATTGATAAAGGGAATATTTATAGGTTTTACCGTAGGATTTTTAGTAAACAACTTAGGACTTAAGGGCTTTTTACTATCCATTGGGGGTATATATCCTCAGAATGTTTTTTTCATCATAGGCCTAATTGGCCTTGGGGCAATATCCATGTCCCAAATGAAATCCAATAGGGGTCCCTTAGGCAGTCTGGTGGTCAATAATCCTAGGAGTATAAATGAAAGCCTCCTATTATCCTTAACATTTTCCATTATAATATTATTAGGAGCTGTTATGGAGGGGCTCTTATCCCCTAGGTTTTTGAGCTTTACCTTAGAATTTTTTGTCTAGATGATAGGAATGAAAAGGAGTTTTATGCAATGTCAGAATTGATATTAGAAAAATATTTTAATTATATTAAAGAGGAGAAAAAGCTTTCAGTAAACACCGTGGAAGCCTATATTAGTGATGTAAATCAATTTTCGGACTACTTAAAGGCAAATAGTAAATACAATATCCTAACCATCAATAAAACCGTTATAATCACCTACCTATCCCATTTGCAGAAACAGGGCAAGGCGGTTTCCACCATATCAAGAAATCTGGCTTCCTTAAGGTGCCTATATCAATATCTATTAAACAATAATCTAATTTCAGAGGACCCAACCTTTAATCTCAAGTCTCCCAAGAGCGAGAGGAAGCTTCCTAGCGTCTTAAATGAGACGGAGATTGAAGTGCTGCTTTCTCATATCAATACAGATACGGAAAAAGGCTTAAGGGATAGGGCCATGATTCAGCTTATTATTTCTGCCGGTCTTCGGGTCTCTGAAATATTAGATTTAAATATTGAAGATATAAATATCGATTCTGGATTGTTGCAGATAAGGGATAATAATCATAGGATAATTCCCCTAGATGATAGGACGTTGAAGATCATCAAATCCTATATAATGAAATATAGGACAAACCCCTCAAGTTCAGATCCATTATTTACCAATTTGTATGGAGAAAGATTGACTAGGCAGGGAATATGGAAGATATTTAAGCACTATAATAAGGTTACAGGCATTAAAAAGAATATAACACCCCATACCCTAAGACATTCCTTTGTTATGCATATGTTGAATAAGGGTGTTAGCTTAATTAAACTACAGAAGATGTTAGGACATAGTGATATATCAACTATACAATCCTATTTAATTTACTCAGATGATTAAGGAGGGTTAAAATGAACTATCTTGAAAGGATAAATGAAAGCGTTGCCTACTTAGAGAGTAAGAAGCTTAATAAACCTAGAATAGGTATCATACTAGGATCAGGTTTAGGTGGCCTTGCAGATTTAATTGAGGAGGCTGTAAGCATTAAGTATGAGGATATCCCAAATTTTCCCCTATCAACAGTGGAAGGACACGCTGGTAGGATGGTATTCGGTAAACTACAGGGTGTTGACGTAGTTGCCATGCAGGGTAGGTTCCATTATTATGAAGGTTACCCAATTCAGGAGGTGGTCTTCCCTGTAAGGGTTATGATTAGCTTGGGTATTGAAACCCTAATAGTAACCAATGCTGCTGGGGGAGTTGATAAGACCTTTGAACCGGGTGATTTAATGCTTATTAGGGACCATATTAATTTTGCAGGAGTTAACCCACTAATAGGCAAAAACTTAGATGATAGGGGACCAAGATTTGTAGATATGACTAGGGCTTACGACAGGGAGTTGATGGAAAAAGCCAGAAAGGCTGCTGAAAGATTGGATATAGATTTAAAAGAGGGGGTCTATATGTGGTTTAGCGGACCTACCTATGAGACTCCTGCGGAGATTAAATTTGCATCTGTCATCGGTGCCCATGCTGTAGGTATGTCCACTGTACCTGAAGTTATAGTTGCGAATCATGAGGGCGTAAAGGTCCTTGGAATCTCCTGTATTACAAATATGGCAGCTGGTATTTTGGATCAGCCTTTAAATCATGAGGAAGTGGTAGAGACTTCTCAAAGGGTTAAGGATAAATTCGAAAGGCTGGTTATG
>JAAYLY010000022.1 GCA_012521625.1 Tissierellia bacterium
AGGAGACTATGCTGACGCCTAGTCTCCCTTCTTTATTAAATATTACTTATTCGTATTATTTATCTACTTATTTATTTTCTATCTATTTAATTGCTTGTTACATAATTACTAAGTTGACTTATCTCTTTATTCAGGTTTTACGGAATCAGGTATATAGCAGAAATATTTGTTTTCCCCTATCCTTTCGTCAAACTCCTTCTTTGCTTCTTCGATAATTTCCTTCTTGTATAGTAGGTCTACTGCTGTCATGGCCATAGCCTTGGCAGCATATAGCATACCCTTGTGAAGGATGGAAGACTTACCACAGGCTACCCACTGCCAGGAATGGGGTGAAGTTCCTGCAGGATAGCAGGCTGCTGTTAACTGAACCGTAGGTGCCTGATAGCTGGCATCTCCAACATCTGTAGAACCTGGCATAGCCTTATTCGTCATATTTAAGGGGAATAACTTCTTTATAATTGGAGAGCTGGCTATTGATTTTACCTCCTCGGCCGGTAAATCCTTAAAAACCCTTTTTATATTAGCCTCTATATTGGCCTTGACATTTTTATCTAGGGTATCTATATATGCCTTGGCATATTCCAGTTCTTCTTGGCTATATTGGATTTCTCCAAGGTGCTTCATATTCTCATACATTACTTTTCCTAGGGTTTCATTTATTATATATTCACTACAAGCACTGTCCCATTTTATCTCCAGTTCAGTTTCCGTCATCAGGGCAGCACCTTCTGCAATTTTAACTATACGGTCATAAATCTCCTTTACCTGATAGGATTTTGGAGCTCTAATAAAGTATAGTAGTCTGGCAGTTGGTTGCACCACATTAGGGGATGTGCCACCTGCATCTATATAGGCATAATGGATTCTAGCTTCATCTATGACGTGCTCCCTTAGGTAATTAACCCCTATATTCATAAGTTCAGCTGCATCAAGGGCGCTTCTTCCAAGATGGGGGGCTGCAGCTGCATGAGCGCTTATACCCTTAAAGTTGAAGTAAACTTGGAAATTCGCAAGACTGCTGGTATCCCAGACCTTATTCTCAGTCATAGGATGCCATGTAATGATGCTGTCCAGGCCATTAAAGACCCCTGCCCTAGCCATGAAGGCCTTACCAGATCCCCCTTCTTCAGCTGGACAGCCGAAGAACTTAATAGTTCCTTTAAGGCCATACTCCTTAAGGTATTCTTTAGCCGCAATAGCAGCTGCCGCTGCTCCCGTTCCTAGTGCATGATGACCACATCCGTGGCCATTTCCCCCCTCCACTAAGGGAATAGGTTGCGTGGCATCGGCCACCTGGCTAGAATTAGATAAGGCGTCATATTCCCCTAAAAAACCGATAACAGGAGAACCGCTACCATAGCTGGCAATAAAGGCATGTTCCATGCCAGCTACATTTCTTTCTATTTTAAACTCATTATCTTCTAAAAGCTCTATAAGTATGTCCGCTGATTCCTTAAGGTCAAATCTAACTTCTGGCCTTTCCCATATGCTATCACTTACCCTTGTGAATGTATCTTTGTTCTTTTCTATGTAACTTATAATAAAATCCTTATTCATAGTTTACTAACTCCTTACTCTTGTTTTTTAGCTCTATACATGCTGTAGGCTGCAACTACAGATAGGATCATAACTATAATTAATACGTAGCTTTGAACATAAGGAAATCTTGCTGGTCCGATGATAAAGTAGGCTCCTAATGCAAGTAGTATAGGTGTTATGGATAACTTTTTATTGTTGATCAAGTTAGGTATAGTTACGGCTCCAAAGATAGCAGGAGTTATATTATTAAAACCTGGAGCCAATACCTCTGAACTTAAAATACAGGTAAGGATGGTAGGATGGTAAAAATTGCACTGTTAGTCATGGCCTTGGTCATAGCTTTTTTATCTATACCCAGCTCCAATCCTCTCTTCCAGGCTTTACGGATAAATAGTAAGGACTGAATCACTACTACAAGAATTGCTGATGAACACAAGATAAGTACAATATCGCTGTTGGCTATTTCTAAGTAATGCATTTTACACTCCCCTTTTTTATATTTACCTTAAAAAAATCACGCTTGCAAGCGATTTCAAAACTAAGGTTTATATTTTAGTTAAAATATATCAACAGGAAATATCAAGGTCAATTTTATTATTTTCAAAAAATACCGATATTTTTTGCAGTTTTAATTTAAACAAAAAAATATAGGCAAATTTCAATATTTGAAATTTGCCTATTGGACTAATCCATCTTAATAAATTCATACAATACTACAGCATTGGAACTTATACTAGCTGTAATTTTAAATTCACCTTTTATTTCCTGCTTGCTTATCTTCATATCTGGTATATTGGACCTTTCAATAAAGTCCAAAGTCTCCTTATCTAAATGGGTCATGGACATCAGGCTTAATAGGGCCTCAAACTTACCACCCTTATGCTTATCTAATGTATGTTTTTTAATCAAATATTCCCCCTTTTTTAAGCCCTTAATGGTCAGCTCCATATTCCGCCTGTTGATGGAGATATAGTTTTCCGCCAATGAATAGAGGGGATTATAATAATATGGGTTAAAAGCTAAGATGTAATAACTCTTATCCTTATTAGCTATTATAATATTATCACTTACCTGCTTAAATTCAGCTCCACACTTATTAAGAAATTTGAGTAAGAAGTATACTGGCCTCTTTATCAGCTGAAAAAGATAAAGGGAGAGTGCCCTTAAGTGGTTTCCGTCATGCTTAGTATGTTTTTCGTAGGACTTATTAGACAACCAAAAGGAAAAGCTCACATCCTTATCAGTGGAATTTACTATGGTGTCTAATATCAAGGCTGCCCTGAAAAAGGTACCAGCCAATTCTAGGCCACTACCGGCCAGGGTATTAAAGTTAGTTATTATAATTTTGGTTTTATAAAGGCCCCTATCATTTAATAGCCTTCTTACCCTCTTAATTTGATTCTTTAGATAGCCTTCATAATAATGATGGTCCACATATTCTGCCTTGCCATCTTCTTCATCAGGACTACTTTCTAGGCATACGAAACCTAGTTGTATATTTTTCTCTTTAATTTCTGCTATTAGCTTACCATCCTCTTCTATTTGGTTTAAGTTCTTAGATAGGGTAATTCCAATTTTATTATTAAAACCACTATTATTTAATTCATTTACCAGTTCTTCAACTATTCCTACTGCCTTATGTAGGCTTGTCCCCCTGAAGACTAAGTGCCAGCTTGATAGATATTCTGTAGAATAATGCCTTTTTAATAAGTTGAAAATATTTAATATCATCCCACTTATGTTTTGATTTATTTCCAATTTATGTATATAATCATTTAGGTTTATTTCCACTATTGGAATCAGGTTTAGGGAGATAATTAGATTTAAAGAACTAATTATCTCATCTAACCTATATAGGCTATCAGCATGGATGTTTAAATTGGTTTGATTGAATAAATCCGTAAAATAGATATACTGAAAGTTTAACTCCTTGACAGCTTCCTTTATTTGGACTTGGGTTATTTTATTTAGTAGATCATCAAAGCCTCCTATTCTGATTATTTTATTAAGCCTTTTTTCCTCAAGTTTTTTATTGAAATCTATATCCAGGGGTGGATCCACCACATCCTTTTCATCCATTAGATCATTGGACATAATATAGTCTAAGACGACTGAAAGCTTTTGTTCTTTGTCCAACTGGATATCATGGATTTCAGCCTTCTCTTTATCAGTTTGCAGCTTGTTTTTATTTCGATATTCGCTGGGATTTTCATTAAACTTCCTTTTAAACTCCCGGTTGAAGGACTGGATGTTAGGAAAACCGCATTTAAGGGCTATTTTATTAATGGGAATATGGGATTTTATCAATAATTCAACAGCCTTTTCTAGCCTTATCTGACTTAGGTAGTCTTGAAAGTTTATCCCAACCTGGGATTTAAACAATCTAGATAGGTAATGGATGGATATATATTCCCTTTCAGCTATATGACCTAGTGTTATATTATTCATATAGTTATTGGAGATGTAGTGGAGGATCCTCTTTATCCTTTCATCTGTAACCTCCTTAGGCTGATCTATATTGTTAATCTGGTACTTAAAATTGGTTACAATATGATACAAGAGCTTGTAGATTTTAGACTTAATCAGGAGATTATAGCCTATTTCTTTTTTATAGTCTAATAACATTATCTGAGTCATTAGCTTTCTAATGAACTGGAATTTGCTTTCGTCAACATCCTCCAGGGTTGAATTACAAATAAAGGTATAGGATAAGGCCTGGTTGAAGTTTTCACTTAAAAAATCATAATCCATATAGAGGGAAAGTATCAGGTTATCTGTCTGACTTGTTAGGCTATGTACATGGCCCCGGTTGATTAAAATTAGGTCATTGCTTCCAAGCTTATATGTCCTACCTAAACAATCTACACAAACATTACCCTTTATTACCAGCAAGATCTCTATACCATGGTGTACATGGCTAGTAGTATCCTTAATCTTCTGTAAAGATATCCTTAAACTTTTATGTAGTTGGTCTATATTCCCCAAAATTATCACCTGAACTTGTGGATTTTTAATTTAATATTCTTTACTTATTGCCTATTATACATATTCGTTAGATTAAGTCTATATAATGGTGTAAAAAGAAAAATAATTTGAGCCAAAGCTCATACCTCGGTTAAAATATAGTTGCAACACAAATACCAAACCGAGGAGGATGAACCATGGCTCAGTATAATAT
>JAAYLY010000023.1 GCA_012521625.1 Tissierellia bacterium
CCATTGATGGTAGGATAAACGCTGGTTAAGGCTGCCCGCTGTATACCCTTGATCCTCTTCACTATAAATAGGCCTCCTGCAAGGATGGCCCCAGTGCTACCAGCAGATACGATTACATCCCCTTTACCTTCTGTTAAGGCCTTCATTCCTACTACTAGGGAAGAATTCTTCTTCCTCCTAATGGCAAAGGCCGGGTCCTCTTCATTGCTGATGACCTCATCAGCATGGAGGATTTCCACCTTCTCCTTCTTATAATCATACTTTTTAAGCTCAGCTCGGATTAAGTCCTCCTTACCCACGATTAGTAAGTCTATATCATATTCCTTTAAGGCATCTATGGCTCCCCTTACAATTTCAGATGGAGCATTGTCTCCACCCATACCATCAATAATAACCCTCATCTTAGTCCTCCTACCTACGGAAATTAGTAGTACTGATAATTAATATATATTAGACCGGTAAAAAAATCAACAGAATCTAGTAAAATCTTATTTTCATCTATTAAATCCCCGAATTGATGAAAGAAAAAAAGATAGTGATAAGAATCACTATCTTTACTTACTACTCAACATCAACAACTTCCCTACCCTTATAGTATCCGCATGATCTGCATACCCTGTGTGGAAGTTTTGGCTCATGACATTGTGGACATTCAGTTATAGTAGCTTTATTTAATCTATAAGCTGAAGCTCTCCTCTTATCCCTTCTAGCTTTAGAAGTTTTACGCTTAGGTACTGCCATCTATAACACCTCCTATTCATCTAGAAAAAAATCCTTCAGTTTCTCCAATCTTGGATCGATATAATCATCTTCACAGTTACATCTTTCCTTATTAAGATCTGCTCCGCATTTATCGCATAGACCTTTACAGTTCTCATCACATAGGGTTTTCATTGGTAAAGATGAAGTTACTTCAAGTAGGATATACTTATCTAAGTATAAAATACCCTCTTCGTAATAGATTATATCATCGTCTTCCTCTTCTTCAGTTGGCTTATGATTCTCTTCAAGCTTAGCAGAAAAAGATGTATTTACCTCATTTACCGTATTTTTAAAACAGCGGGCACACTTGGTTTCATATTTATACTGAATATCAGCATTTATTATATACGAGCCATCAACCTTGTAAATTGCACCACTATACCCAATAGGTTCGATAATCTGAAATTCATCGTTCTTTGAATCGAAGGCATCAGGACTTATCTCACCATTAAAGGGATACACCTTATCTGCTGACTTGAAAAACTTAATCAAGTCAATTTTCAACTAACTTCACCTCTTAAACTAACAAAGATTATTATATAAAGGTGATCAAATTTTGTCAAGAATTATCTGTTTTGTACTAGCTCTAATGTATCCCTAGCAATCATCAATTCTTCGTTAGTTGGTATTACCATGATAGTAACTCCACCAATGTTCTTGCTAACTATAGCCTCTTCTCCCCTAACATTGTTTAGTTCCTTATCGATAACTATATTTAAAAACTCTAAGCCATTGCAGATAAGCTCTCTCATGCTAGCTGAGTTTTCACCTATACCAGCAGTAAATACCAATACATCTATACCGCACATTTGAGCAGCGTAAGCAGCTATATATTTTCTTACCCTGTTAGCGAAGATATCTAGAGCTAATTTAGCCCTTTCATTTCCTTCTTCAGCAGCAATTTCTAAGTCTCTAAAGTCACTACTTACTCCTGAGATACCTAGAACTCCTGACTTTTTATTTAGCATATTGTTAACTTCTTCGAAAGTTAAACCTTCTTTTTCCATTAGGAATGGGATTATAGCTGGGTCGATGTCTCCAGATCTAGTACCCATAGTAAGACCTTCTAATGGAGTAAAGCCCATTGATGTATCTATTGATTTTCCACCTTTAACAGCAGTAACGCTGGAACCATTTCCTAAGTGGGCAGTAACGATTTTTAAATCCTTAATATCCTTACCTAAGATTTCTGCAGCCCTTTGAGAAACATATTTATGGGAAGTACCGTGGAATCCATATCTTCTAATCTTATATTTCTCATAGTATTCATATGGTAATGGATAGATGTAGTTATCCGCTGGAATAGTTTGGTGGAAGGCTGTGTCAAATACTGCCACCATTGGTGTATCTGGCATCAATTCTTGACATGCTTCGATACCCATAATGTTTGGTGGGTTATGTAATGGAGCTAAGTCGATATTTCTTTCTAATGCAGCCATTACTTCCTCATCTATGATTACTGAATTAGCGAAATCCTCTCCACCGTGAACAACCCTATGGCCAACGGCTCCGATTTCATCCATGGATTTAATAGCACCATATTTTTCATCTATGATTGCTTCTAGAACTAACTCTAGAGCCCTCTTATGGTCTTTCATAGGTTCTTCAATGATGACTCTTTCTTTTCCAGTTGTATCATGTTTAATCCTAGAACCTTCAATACCTATTCTTTCTACAAGTCCCTTTGCTAAAACTTTCTCTCCATTCATATCTATTAATTGATATTTCAATGAAGATGAACCACAGTTAATTACTAGTATATTCATTTTCATTCCTCCTCTTGTAACTTCACTATTACAATATTAGTACATTCCCATTAAAAAATCAACGCTTTAATTATGTTTTTCCACTATAGTATTTTTATACCAGCTTTATGTTATAATTGAAATAATCTTATACATGGATGTTTAAATAGGGAATTTTAAGAATAAAACTTAGGAATATGCTTACAAATACATCTAAGAATAAACGGAGGCAAGTATGAAAGTCGTCAGCTTTATTACAGAATATAACCCATTTCATTTTGGACATAAGTATCACTTAGAAAAATCCTTAGAAATTTCAGGTGCCACCCACTCTATAGCCCTTATGAGCGGCTCCTTCCTACAAAGGGGGGAGCCCTCCCTAGTGGACAAGTGGACTAAGGCCAAGATGGCAGTGGAAAATGGGGTAGACTTAGTCCTAGAACTCCCTTTTATATATGCCTGTCAAACGGCAGAGCTCTTCGCCCTAGGAGGGGTTAGGATCCTGGAGTCCCTAAATATAGTTGATTATTTAGTCTTTGGCAGTGAAAGGGGTAATCTCCAGCCCTTAGACCATATAGCTCAGGTCCTTGTTGAGGAGCCAAAGGACTATAGGAAGGCCCTAAAATCCTATCTAGATGAGGGCCTATCCTTTCCTGCAGCCAGAAGCCTAGCCCTGGAGGATTATTTTAAGGAAAGAAATCCAGAAAAAATTGAAGGCTATGATTACAAAGAAATCCTCCGCCAATCTAATAACATCCTAGGAATCGAATACCTAAAGGCCTTAAAGAAAATCCACTCTAAGATTAAACCCCTGACCATTAAAAGGGTTGGTTCCGACTATAAGGAAGAAAGGCTTAAATCAAATTTTGCATCAGCTACAGCCATTAGAAAGGGGATCCTTGAAAAGGGACTAGGATCAATAAGGGACTATGTACCCACCTACACCTATAAATTATTGGAGGATTTCTATATTAAATATAAAGCCTTTAATGACCTTGACAATTACCTTCCCATCATCAAATACCTCCTTCTAACTATGGGGCCAGCAGAAATATCTAGCTACTTAGATGTGGAAGCCGGCTTGGAAAATAGGCTGGTGGAAAAGTCCTTTTCTTCTAGGACCATGGACCAGCTTATAGATAGTATATCCACAAGACGGTACCCTAAAACTAGGATTCAGAGGATCCTGATCCACCTCCTAATGGACCTTAAGGCTGAAATGGTGGAAAGCTATTACAATTCCCAGGTTCCCTATATCAGGTTCCTGGCAGCCAATAAAAAAGGTTTAGAGTTATTGAAATTGATTAAGGAAAGGTCCCAAATCCCTATCCTTAATAAGTTCGCCCACTATGAAAGGCTATTGGATGAAAGCTTCCACCCCTTCATCCAATGTGAAAGGAAGGCAACGGACCTATATTACCTAGGATTGGGTATCGTAGATTACAATAATATGGATTATAAGACATCTCCTTATATAAAAAGGGATTAAATTAAGCTCCTTTCCTCATACTTATATTTCTTTATAAATATAATTTAGGAAAGGAGTGATTTTATGGGTCTTTCATTATATATAAGAAACAACCTAAAGAATAAATTCTTTCAAATTATAATCCTCATCCTTATAGTTTCCCTAGTTCGAAATCCAGCCCAGGGAATCGAGAGCGCCAGAAACGGCCTCAACCTCTGGTTCAACATCCTCCTACCTACCCTACTGCCCTTTTTTATACTGTCAGAACTATTCATAGCCTCAGGCCTAGTAAGCTACTTCGGCCGACTCCTAGGACCGATAATGAAGCCGGTATTTGGTATC
The DNA here is from genome assembly GCA_012521625.1 of Tissierellia bacterium. Classification (GTDB taxonomy): domain Bacteria; phylum Bacillota; class Clostridia; order Tissierellales; family Tissierellaceae; genus JAAYTL01. Next base: position 4,318 of record JAAYLY010000023.1, read on the forward strand.
TCTGGTGAGGGGGCCTTTCCACTAATCATGAGCTTCGTCTCCGGCTACCCAGTAGGGGCTAAATTAAGCTCCAGATTAAGGTCCCTAAAGCTAATCAGCAGGGCTGAGGGGGATAGGCTGGTGACCCTGGCCTCCACATCCGGTCCCCTATACATACTAGGTGCCGTATCCATTGGAATGCTATCCATCAACTACCTAAATGGCCTATTTTTAATACCCCACTACCTAGGGGCCATAACCGTAGGACTAATCTTTAGCCTACTTATTAGGGATAAGTCTACTAATGGAAAGATAAAACAGCCTCCATCCTTGGTCTTACCAGAGGCAAAAAATAAGTCCCTACCCATCATCATAGCAGATAGCGTCAAAGATGGGATAAACTCCATCCTACTAATAGGCGGCTTCGTCGTCATCTACAACGTCATAATTGACATCCTTCTAAATTCACCTGTCTTTAAAGCAGTAATAGTTCTACTCTCTAAGACCCTGAAGCAAGATCCTAGGTTGATAGAAGGAATCTTTGCCGGCTTTATAGAACTAACTACCGGCTGTAGTAAGATAGCAGCCCTAGATATAGAGTTGATCTACCGAATCCTAGCCATTAACTTCATCCTAGGCTGGGGAGGCCTATCCATAATCAGTCAGGCCATTAGCTTCATCAGCCAAACGGATATTAACATCAAGCTATATTTAATATCTAAATTTCTCCATGCCATAATAGCAAGCCTGTATACCTATATACTCTATATCCTCCATTATAAGGATATAATAATTCCCTCCTCCATAGGGGGTAAAATAAGGCAAGGGGTCTTTTCCTTTAAGTATTGGCTGGAAAACATCTATTTTTCCAGCAAGATGGCCATGCTGATTTGTATCTTTTTCATCATCCTAAGCCTATTAACCTACAATATTTCCCTTGCAAAAATAAAGAAATAGGAGCTAGAGGCTAGTTGCCTCTTAACTCCTTCCTGTTTTCGTTTAGTTGAACTATTAAATCCTTTAAGTATTCTTGGGTTTCCAGCAGTAAACTATCGGCATACTCCATAGCCCCAAGCCTTATTTCCTTAGCAGTAGTTTGGGCCTTAGTGATAATCTCCTCTGCCCTTTCCTTAGCTGCCTTAGTTATACCCTCCTGCTCTATAAGCTCCTCCAGCCTATATTCAGCCTCATTTAGGATGTTGTCCGCATCCTTTTGGGCTTCAGCTAATATCCTCTGTTTTTCCTCCTTGATCCACATGGCCTGCTTAATCTCATCGGGTAATCTAATTCTAATTTCCTTTATAATATCCAATATTTCCTCAGCATCAACTAAAACCCTATTGGATAGGGGGACGCTTGTCCCTTCTTCAACTATTTCCTCAAGTTCGTCTAGTAATTTTAAAACATCCATTTATATGCCCCCTTTAAATTTATTAATTAATGCATCTTCTACTACCTTGGGTACAAAACAGGATATTCTTCCTCTATAGGATGCTACCTCTTTTACTACACTGGAACTTAAAAATACATGTTCTGGACTAGACATCATAAAAAAGGTATCCAGCTCTTCATAGATCTTCCTATTGACTAAGGCCATTTGCATCTCATATTCAAAATCCGATACTGCCCTTAAACCCCTTACGATATTAGAACAGCCCTTCTTCCTGGCATAATCTACTAGTAATCCTGAAAAGGAATCTATTTCCACATTTGGAATATCCTTAGTTGTTTCTTTTAAAAGCTGGATCCTCTCCTCTACTGTAAAAAGGCCCTTTTTTCCTTGGTTATTAAGCACTGCAATAATTACTCCATCGAATTTCTTACTACATCTTTCGATAATATCTAAGTGTCCATTTGTTACAGGATCAAAACTTCCTGGGTAAATTACCTTCATGTCTACCTCCTAAGTCCATTTTAAAAAGCTAATAGTCTTAGCCTTATACTTCCTCTCGTCTACCTTTTTAAATCTAAATACTTCCTCCTCAAATAGGTGACGGCTGTCATGCTCTACAATCAATAAGCCATCCTCTGCTAGGATTTTCAACTCAGCTATTCTTTCTATAACCTCCATAAGTAGCCCTATTTTATCATAGGGCGGGTCTAAATATATATAATCGAACTTTAAGTCCTTCTTTTTAAGTGTCTTTAAGGCCCTTAATGCATGGGATTTTAAAATTTCAGCGGAATCCATCAATTTAGTATGCATTAAGTTCTCCCTAATGGCTATGATGCTCTTAGGGTTAACATCTACAAAGTAGGCTATCTTAGCCCCCCTACTTAAAAATTCAATCCCTATGGAGCCGGAACCGGCAAAAAGGTCTAACACCCTTGCCTCTGGACCTATAGGTCCTAAGATGTTAAAAAGGGATTCCTTGATCTTATCTTCAGTTGGCCTAACATCCATGCCCTTAGGGGCAATTAGTCTATGTCCTTTTCTTAAACCTGATATAACCCTCAAATTTAAGCTCCTTTATTTTATTATATTTTATCAGAAATATTCTACCATATTTAGGATTTAAAACAAATATCTTTTAACCAATTATGTCTAGATCTTGAAAAAGTTGCCCTATTCTATTACGCATAAATCTATATTCCTCCCCTTCAAGGCGGGGGTTAGTCCTAATTATCTCCTGGGCTTCCAGTTGAGCATATTTTAAGATCTTTATATCCCGAGCCAGGTTGGCGATCTTTAAATCCGGCAATCCATGCTGGCGAGTTCCAAAGAATTCACCAGGTCCCCTTAATTCCAAATCCTTTTCTGAGATGACAAAGCCGTCGGTAGACCTTTGCATTATCCGCATCCGCTCTCTGGCTATTTTGGAATTGCTGTTGTTTATCAGGATACAGTAGGATTGATACTCCCCCCTACCAACCCTGCCCCTTAGCTGATGGAGCTGGGCCAGTCCAAAGCGGTCCGCATTGTAGATGACCATAATGTTGGCATTAGGGACATTAACCCCAACCTCGATAACGGTGGTGGAGATAAGGATATGAATCCTTCCATTCTTAAAGTCCTCCATGATGGCATCCTTCTCAGCCGGCTTCATCTTGCCGTGTAAAAGGCCTACCCTGTAATCCTTAAAGTCCTCCTTATATTTTTCATACAGCTCCTCTGCCGATTCTAAGTCTAAACTTTCAGATTCCTCAATTAAGGGTGAAACTATATAGGCCTGCCTACCTGCTTCCAGCTGCTTTTTTATAAAGGCATTGATTCTGGGGATGAAAGCAGGCGTGACAGCATAGGTTTCAATCTCCTTCCTACCAGGAGGCAGTTCATCGATTATGGAGATATCCAAATCCCCATAGAGGATTAAAGCCAGGGTCCTTGGTATGGGGGTTGCAGTCATAACTAAAACATCCGGATGCTCCCCCTTCTGGCTGAAGATGGCCCTCTGTTTAACACCAAATCTATGCTGCTCATCAGTAACTACTAGACCTAAATTGTTAAACTCCACCTTATCCTGGATTAGGGCATGGGTTCCTACGATTACCTGGATTTTTCCATCCCTTAAGTCCTCTAAAATCCTCTCCTTATTCTTCTGGCTTAAAGAGCCTACCAGCAGCTCACACCTTATATTAAAGGCCTCATAGAGCTTACTTAAGGACTCAAAATGCTGGCTAGCTAGAATCTCAGTAGGGGCCATCATGGCCGCCTGATAGCCTGCCTTAACTGCCCTAAACATGGCTGCAGCAGCTATAATGGTCTTACCAGAGCCAACATCCCCCTGAACCAGCCTATTCATCTGCCTACTAGCCTCCATATCCTCCCCAATTTCAGTTAAAACCCTCTTTTGGGCCTTGGTAAGCTCAAAGGGTAGGCTTAAGATGAAGTCCTCTAGTTCAGGGCAGGTTGGAAACTCTATACCCTTATTTTCTACTAAAGATTTATTTTTTATTAGAAAGAGTCCCAATTGTAAAAGTAGGAGTTCTTCGAAAATCAGCCTCCTCCTAGCCTCATGAAGGTGCCTTCCACTTAATGGAAGGTGGATATTTTTTATAGCCTCTTGGATTCCCATAAGCCTATATTTTTGCCTCAGCTTAGCCGGTAGGCTTTCCTCCATCCAAGGTAGATACTCCATTAAAGCATTATGTATTATATTAGATATTTCATTATTGCTGATACCCTGGGTGAGGCTATAGATGGGGATGATATTTCCCACCTTTTTCTCCTTCCCTTCCAGCTCAAAATCAGGATTTACCACCTGCAGCTCCATTCCTACCCGGTTAATCTTTCCAAAGACCCTATAGACTTGTCCCAGCTTAAACCTATCCTTCAAATATTCCTGATTAAACCAAACCAGATAGCCAAAGCCACTTTCATCCTTAAAGGGTACCTTTAAGATGGTCATATTCCTCCTTGGTCTGGAGATTTTAGGACCACCCACTATTTCTACCACTAGGCTTACCTTATCTCCTATGGCAGCCTCCCTAATGGTAGTATATTTGGTCCTATCCTCATAGTCCCTTGGAAAATGGTATATAAGGTCGAAAATATTTTCTATTCCCAACCTCTTTAGGCGGCTGGCCCTCTTAGGCCCAACCCCCTTTATATATTGAACGCTCATGGTAAGCTTATTCATCCTATCACCCCAAGCAATTAGAATAACCCTACCAAGGGTAGGGTTATTCTAGTGAAAATATATAGTAGTAAAGCGGTTGACCTCCGTATAATAATTCTATATCTATATCTGAATATTTATCTTCCAATAGTTCAGCTAGTTCCTTGGCTTTTTCTTCTTCCAGATCTTCACCATAGAAGATTGTAATGATGGAGATATCATCATTAATCATATTTTCCATTAATTTTTCGGCCACTTCATTTATTTCCTTTCCAGCAGTAATAATGTCTCCATTGGCCAATCCTATGATGTCATCCTTCTTGATGGTATTATTCTTATATTCAGTATCCCTAACGGCAAAGGTTACCTGGCCTGTTAAGACATTGCCAATATTCTCCTTCATGTTCTCTATATTCTCTTCCACTGAAGCACTTTCATCAAAGGCCAATAGGGCAGCTATACCTTCAGGTATAGTCCTAGTAGGTAGGACTATTACATTTCTAGAACTAAGCTCCTTAGTCTGCTCTGCCGCCAGGATTATATTTTTATTATTGGGAAGGACGAATACATTCTTCCCTTCCGTATTTTCAATAGCCCTTAGGATGTCCTCAGTACTAGGATTCATGGTCTGGCCACCTGGAACGATGCCTTCCACCTGTAGCTCCCTAAAAACTTCATCTATACCTTCCCCTATGGAAATGGCCACAAAGGAGTATTCCTTAGTAACCTCCTTCTTTCCTTCCCCTTCCATATTCTCAAGTTCTTCCCTAAGGAGTACCTCCTCATGCTGGTAACGCATGTTGTCTATCTTTATATCGCTAAGCTCTCCAATGGCCAGCCCCTTTTCTAAGACCAGGCCTGGGTTATTAGTATGAATATGGACCTTTATAATTCCATCTCCACCTACTACCAAGAGGGAGTCGCCAAAGGAGCTTAGTTCTTCCCTAAGAGCCTCTATATTACTATCTCCATTTATCATAAATTCAGTGCAGTAGCCAAATTCTATATCTCCCTCTACAGTTTCCTTCCTTACCACTGTCGGTTCAGCTACTACTTCCCCTTCTTCAGTATAGTCCTCTATACCTGCTAGGGAATTATAGATTCCTGTTATAAAAAACATCAGTCCCTTACCACCAGCATCAACTACGCCAGCCTGCTTTAAAACTGGTAGCATATCTGGGGTCTTATCTAGGGTTGTATTTCCATGTTCAATGACCTTTTCTAAAAAAGTAAGAATATCCTTTTCTTTTTTGGATAATTTTAGGGCATATTCACCCATTTCCCTTGCAACCGTAAGTATTGTTCCCTCAGTTGGTTTCATTACTGCCTTGTAGGCAGTATCAGCTGCTTGTTTTAATCCTTCTGCAAAAGTTTTTACATCTATTTCAGTCTTTCCTTTAATTCCTGTTGCAAATCCTCTAAAAAGCTGGGATAAGATTACACCAGAGTTACCCCTAGCCCCCATTAGAGAACCCTGACTAGCTGCCAAGGCTATCATATAGGTATCATCACTTGCTTCCTTACTGGCCTGCTTTACAGCAGACTTAACAGTCAGCGACATATTAGTACCCGTATCTCCATCGGGAACAGGGAAAACATTTAAGGAGTTAACCTCCTCCTTATTCTTTTCTAGAAGACCTGCACCAGCAATTAAAGCCTTCTTAAACAGATCTCCCTTTATAACCTCTATCTTCAAGTATAGTACCTCCTTAAACTACTTTCCTACTCTTATTCCTTGAACATGGACGTTGATTTGATCTACATTAAATCCTGTAAGCTTTTCCACATTGAACTTTACCCGTTCGATGATGTTTTCCGCTACAACTGATATCTTAACTCCATATTCTAATATTACATGTAAATCAATATTCAATTTATCATCTTTAGTATATACCTTAATTCCCTTAGTTAAATTTTCCCATTTAAGTAATTCAAAAAATCCATCTGCAGCATTTTTAGATGCCATTCCTACGATACCGTAACTTTCCATAGCAGATACACCAGCAATGGTAGCAATAACACTATCATCTACAACTATGGCGCCTAAATCAGTAAGGGTTTTAGCTGGCATTGAATCTCCTCCTTGTTTAAGAATACCAATACAGATATTCTACAATATTTCTTTTAATAGTTCAACTAAATCTACTTAATAAAGATTATATCACATTATAGTTGCATTTATATAAGATTTTATGTTAGAATATAATTTGTTATTATAGAGAAATAGAGAATTAGATTAAATTTTGAAGATTTCTCGCATGCATTAAGGAGGTGTTTATGGTGGCAAGAGTTTGCGATATATGCGGAAAAGGAAAGCAATATGGAAATAAGGTTACTTTCTCAAATAAGAAGATTTCAAAAAGTTGGTTACCTAACATTAGAAGGGTAAGAGCAGAAATCGATGGAACTGTAAAAAGAATAAATGCTTGTACTAGATGCTTAAGATCTGGTTACGTTAAAAGGGCATTATAATCAGTCGGGAAAGGCATAAGGCTACCAAGATATCTTGGTAGCCTATTTTAAATATAAGAGTATTCCCATTAAGATTAGACCTAGTCCAACTAGAAAGAGCAAAAAAGTAGTACTCATAACGTTGATAATGATCATCAAACCAATGATCCCCAGTGTGATTCCTACGATCCGCCGCATCTTCTGCTTATTCCGATGGCCGTGAAAATACCTTCTCATAACCAACACTCCCCAATACCTTTATATTATCTTATTCAGTTGGGGAGGAATAGTTACTAATAGAAGCTTAATTAATCGAAGGATTGAAAGACTAAAGCTTCTCCCTTCTTTAGCTCTATAAAGCCGTAGGAATCTACCACTTCATTACTTACTCCCAGGGTAGAGCCAAATTCTATGTATTCATCCTCCAAGGGATACTTAAAGCCCTTTAAGCTTACAATAATCCCCTCATCATTTATGGGGATAATGGAGACGAATTGCTTCTCACTCTTTTTAACCCTGAACTTATCCACTACTAAATTTACCATATTATTATCATCTACTATAGTTAGCCTAACCCCATCCCTATTAAACCGCCTTAAAAGGAACAGATTGGCCATGGTATGGTCCAATCTAGAACCAGTACCCCCTGTAAGGGTAATATCCGTAAAACCCCTTTCAATTAGATAGATTATTGCCAGTTCAGTATCTGTATTATCCTTAATGGAGGGAAACCTTTCTACCCTAACATTATTTTCCCTTATATAGGCCACTCCCTCCCTACTGATGGAGTCAAAATCCCCCAGTAGAAGATGGGGGATTTTCCCAAGCTTCATAATATGGTCCAAGCCCCCATCAGCACAGAGGATATAATCATTTTCAGCTATTAAACTCTTAAGTATACTATAATCATTGATCCTACCACTAGAAATTATTAATCCCTTCAATATCATCTTCCTATCTAGCTAAAGCTTTATTCAAAGGCTTCCATAGGATAATTAGGACTAAAAGTGATATAACTAGCTCGGGTACCAAATATGAACCATTATAAACTATGGAGTAAATCCAGGGGTTTTGGTCCCCAGCATATTCTGCAAAGAATATGACTCCAGACAGGGTATGGCTTAACATCCTTCCCAAGATACCCAGAGTAACTCCTATAGCAGCCTTACCATAACTACTATTATCCCTTAAATTTCCCAAACCTGCAAGGCCTAAAAGCCCAAAGGCCATAGGATAATCTAGGACAAATTGTAAGGGATGGTAGAAGTATGGTTTCAATATAAAGTCTAGGATACCATATAGGCCCCCCACTGCAATACCTGCCCCCGTTCCCCATCGCATGGCAAATACCATTAAGGGAATCATGCTGCCGGCTGTTATACTTCCTCCATTAGGTAGGGTATATATTGTTATCCTACCCAAAATGATGGATAAGGCCATCATCATTCCTGCTTCAGTCAACATCCTAGTAGTAAATTTTCCCTTCATTTTCTACCTCCTATTTATAACCCTATTTTTTATATTTATAAAAAATTCATTTAGGCCCATAAGTTTTTTAATCTTATTAAGACCTTAAAAGAACTTTTTAATCTCTTAAAAAATTTTTTAATATAAATTTTTTAACTACTTTAAATAAAAAAGTCCATTACGTAGGCGTAATGGACTAAATAGCATTTATTCCACACTTCCCTACGCTAGTATTACCTAGTTCAGGTTATGAGGGTCGGGATTAACATCCTCTCTCAGCCTCCTTGGGCTCCCCTAGTGTTCCAATGATTATATATTCACTTGTGTATACTTATAATATCATAAAAGGGACTATTAAACAATCAATTTGTTAAATTCTCTGGTTCTTTCTACCACATCTTCTGCTCCAAAGACTTCGCTACCTGCCACTAAAAGGTCAGCTCCAGCCTCCACCAGCTCTTTGGCGTTTGAAAGCTTTATGCCCCCATCTACTTCCAGGATGACACCTGGATTTTCCCTATCTATCAGGTCTCTGGTTGCCCTGATCTTATCCAGCATGGCTGGTATAAAGGATTGTCCACCGAAGCCTGGATTTACACTCATAATTAGGATTAAATCTATGTCCTTGATGATATATTCTAAAACATCTATGGGGGTGGCAGGATTTAAGGAGACACCAGCCTTTACCCCATGGGACTTAATCTCCTGTATAGTCCTATGCAGGTGGAGGCTGGCCTCCTGGTGGACTGTTATTATATCAGCACCAGCCTGGACGAAATCCTTAATATACCTTTCAGGCTTTTCTATCATCAGGTGAACATCAAAGATTAGGTCGGTAACCTTCCTTAAACTCTTTATAACAGGTATCCCAAAGGATATGTTGGGTACAAAATTTCCATCCATTACATCTAGGTGCAGAAATTCCGCCCCTCCAACTTTAATCTTCTCTATCTCCTCTTTCAAGTTGGCAAAATCTGCCGACAAGAGGGATGGTGCAAGCTTAGCCATTTAATACCTCCTAATATTTCTTACTTCATCTAGTAAAAGCAAATAGTTCTCATATCTTTCCTTATCTATTATACCTTCTTCTACCCTATCCTTAACAGCACAATTAGGTTCCTTATGGTGTAAGCAGCTTAGGAATCTACAATCTCCTCCGTGCTTATGAATCTCCCTAAAGTAATTCCTTACCTGGCTTTCATCTTCAATAAAATCTAAGTTTAAGGAGCTAAAGCCGGGAGTATCTAGGATATAACTATCTTCGTCCAGCTCCAATAATTCTATATGCCTAGTAGTATGCCTACCCCTTTTAGTCTTTGAGCTTACCCTGCCTGTGGCCAGGTTGAACCTACTATCTATGGTATTTAATAGGGTAGACTTACCTACTCCCGATGGGCCGGCCAGGACGCTTATATTATTCTTAAGGCTATACCTTAACTCCTCTATGCCTATCCCTAACTTACAGCTGGTCAAGATGACCCTGTAACCAGCCCTCCTGTAGATGTCAGCATAATACTCCGCCTTCTTCTTGTCCAAGTCATATTTGTTTAGGCAGATAATCACATCTAGGCCTTCATATTCGGCCATTAAGAGGAACTTATCCAATAGCCAGCTGTTGATCTTAGGATCCTTAATACTCATAACCACTATGGCTTGAGTCACATTGGCCACAGGGGGGCGTAGGAGTTGAGTCTTCCTCTCCTCAATATCTACTATATAGCCTGTGCCATCCTCTTGGCTGACCCTAATCTTTACCCTATCGCCCACCAGGGGGGTGATTTCTTCATCCCTAAAGACCCCCCTAGCCCTGCTTTCAATAATACCCTCTTTAGTTTTTACATAGTAAAATCCGCCAATACCTTTAACTATTATACCTTCTAACATACCTCACCCTTACTCCGTTATTGTTTGTGAAAATTGATAGATATCATCAAAGTATATATCAAACTCAGTACCTACGGTACCCCTTAATTCCAACACTACTTCCCCACCACTATATTTATGTGTCTCCTTATAGATCTGTGCCTGTACTCCATTTTGCCTTCTAATGATTTTAATCTCCGTCTCTTCCCTATCGCTGAAGGGAGTTAATCTTAGGATTATAGAGCCTTCCCTTGGCCCATAAGTTGTCTCATCAGCTGGTCCACCTATAGGTTCATCTATAGGCTCATCAGCAGGTTCTTCCACCTGTGCTGGACCTAGGCTGACGTATATATCTACAGCTGTATTGGCTTCCAGTTCAGTTCCTGCTTCATAGGACTGCCAGAAGACCTGTCCCGCTGGGGCCTGGTCATGGTGTTCTTCAGTTACGCTACCTACTACTAGGCCTGCCCTTACAATTTCATTTTGAGCATCTATGGCCTTCTTGCCCACAAGATTTGGCATGGTGACCATCTTGATTTCCTCACCACGGCTTATTACCAGGTGAACCATGGAATCAGCTGCTATATAGGAAAAGGCTTCAGGCTCCTGCCTCATAACCACATTATTAGGAGTAACATCAGAATACTCATACTTTCTCTGTCCAACCCTTAAGCCTGCCTCCAATAGGGCCTGCACTGCATCTTCATAAGTCATATTGACTACTGAAGGTACCCTCACCATATCTTGCCCTTCGCTGATTGTAACATCAATGATAAAGCCTTCCTTCACCTTTGAATTCTCCTTGACACTTTGCCAGATTACTAGGCCTGGATCGAATTCAGCACTTGCGGCAGTACCCTTCACATTTAGCCCTAGGCCTAATTCTTCTAGGGTCTGTCTAGCTTCCCTTTCCGTCATACCTATAAGGTTAGGAACGATGACTTCCGCCACATCGAAATAGTCATTCAGCTTCAACCAGCCGGCAAAGACTATGGTTACTACTAAGAAGGCTAGCAAAATGGCTAAGAGAATCATTTTAGTTTCGCCCTTATTCTTCTTCCTCTTTCTTCCTTTAGTTTTTCCTCTAGTAGACATATCATCAACATCCTCTTCTTTAACTATTGATATCATCCTAGTGGCTTGTTCTTCTGTATCTTCATGGGCAAAGATTGCCGTATCTTCATTATTTTTTATCATCCTCAAATCCCTTAGAAGGGAGTCGGCACTGTCGTATCTATCCCCTTGCCTCTTCTGAACACACTTCATGATTATGGCATTTAAACCCCTTGGAATTGAGTTATCCAACTCAATGGGAGGGACTATATCCTCTTGAACGTGTTTTAAGGCAATGGATATAGGACTTTCACCATCGTAGGGTAGCCTACCCGTAACCATTTCGTACATAACTATCCCTAGGGAATAGATGTCGGATTTTTCGTCTGTATATCCACCCCTGGCCTGTTCTGGAGAGAAATAGTGAACTGAGCCTAATACATTAGAAGTAGTCGTTAAGGTGGAAGAGCTAGCAGCCCTGGCTATACCAAAATCCGTAACCTTAATCCTATTCTCCTGATTTATCATAATATTTTGTGATTTAATATCCCTATGTACTATATGGTTATTATGGGCGTGCCTTAAGGCTTCAGCAATTTGGATGGAATATTCTATAACTTCATCATAGCTTAGTTTTCCCCTTTCCCTGATCAATTCCTTCAGGGTCTTACCCTGTATATATTCCATTACTATATAATGAATCTGCTTGTTGTCCATTTCTTCAACGCCCACGTCATAGATATTCATTATGTTAGGGTGTGAAAGACTAGCAGCAGCTTGTGATTCCCTCTTAAATTTCCTAATAAAGTCTTCATCCTCTAGGAATTCATTTCTTAGGATCTTTATGGCTACATATCGATTTAACAGATGGCATTTGGCCTTATAGACAATGGCCATACCTCCGCCGCCTATCTGCTCTAGAATCTCGTATCGACCGCCTAGAATCTTTCCTATCAATCCTGTCACCTCATTTACTAAAATTTAATCACTATTAAAGTGATATTGTCTAAGCCACCATTTTCCTTTGCCAGACCTACTAACTGCTCACAGGCTTGATTTATATCATCTACTGACTTGACTACATCAATAATAGCATCTTCCTTTACCATGTTGGATAAACCATCACTGCAGATGATTAAACTATCTCCCTTTTTATATTTGTAGGACTGTATATCCAGTTCAATATCTATGCTTGTCCCCAGGGCCTTAGTTATTACATTCCGCTGGGGATGTTCTAAGGCCTCCTCCTTAGTTATACTGCCATTTTTAATCAGTTCATTTACTAAGGAATCATCTTCAGTAATCTGCCTTATCCCCTTATTATCTATATAATAAGCTCTACTATCCCCAATGTGGCCTATATAGATTTCATCCTTGAAGAGGTATGCCATAGTCAGGGTAGTTCCCATACCTGAATACTTTGGTTCATTTAAAGCTTGGAAATAGATCCTTTTATTCGCTTCCTTAAAGGATTCCTCTATGGTCTTAATAACATCCTTTTCATGGCGGATCCTCTCCCTATTTTGAAGGAAAATATCCTTAATAGTCTCTACAGCTATACTGCTGGCTATTTCACCAGCCTTATGGCCTCCCATGCCATCTGCTACGATGAAAAGGGGAAAATCCTCCATATTAGACACAAATAAGGAATCTTGGTTATTTTCCCGTAATAATCCTATGTCTGTTAAGCCACATGCTATCATTATATCACCCCGATTAAAAATTACTTCTTAGCTAGATAATCCCTTCTTAATTGCCCACAGGATGCGCTTATGTCACTTCCCTTTTCCTTCCTAATGGTGACCTGAATATTTCTCTTGTTCAATTGCCTTTTAAAGCTTTCAATCCTGCTGGTAGTAGGTCGATTCCTATCATATTCCTTAATGGGGTTTAAGGGAATTAGATTTATATGTGCATTTAAGCCCTTTAAAAGCCTTGCCAGCTCCTCCGCATCCTCTACCCTATCATTAACCCCTTCAATTAGGGTATACTCAAAGGTAATCCTCCTCCTTGTAGTCCTTTCATAGAACCTACAAGCCTCCATAAGTTCCTGTATTCCATATCTTTTAGTAATGGGCATCATTTCCATCCTTATATGGTCAAAGGGAGAATGCAGCGATATAGATAAGGTTATGGGTATATTTTCCTTGGCCAAATCATAAATCCTAGGAACAATACCGCAGGTTGAGAGGGTGATATTCCTGAAACTTATATTATGTCCCTTAGGATGGTGTATGATATCTAAAAACTTTAAAGTATTATCATAGTTGTCTAAGGGTTCACCACTTCCCATCAATACTATATTGCTAATCCTATTATCTATATCCTTTTCTATTAGGTATATTTGATTTAGCATCTCACTTGGAGTTAAATTTCTAATCCGGCCTTCCTTGGTGGATGCACAGAAGCTGCATCCCATGCTGCATCCTACCTGGGTAGATATGCAGACGGTCAAGCCATGATTATGCTCCATCAAGACGCTTTCAATAATATTGTCATCTTCCAATAGGAATAGGTATTTCTTAGTGTTATCTAGCTGGGAGTCGAACCTCTTTAAAAGCCTAACTTCATTAACCCTTCCAACTTCCTTTAACCTATCCCTTAATTGAAGTGGTAATAGCTTTATATCATCTAAAGTTAGGCCCATATTTCTATTAAAATAGGAAAATAGCTGTTCTCCCCTAAAGGCCTTTTCCCCAAAGGAGACCATTAATTCCTTCATTTCATCATAAGATAAGCTATTAAGCTCAATCTTGTCCAAATGACCACCTCTAATCCTTCTCTAAACATTATACAAGATTATTATAGAATATTCTATCTTTCTTTAACCATTTTAGCAATAAAAAAGCCATCTGTCCCGTGGATATGGGGGTATAGTTGGATGTAGCCTTCATTTAAAGTATTTAAGTTTTCCTTACCTTTAATCATATCACTAATATCCAGCAGCTTAAACTCTGGATTTTCCCTAAGGAATCTATTAATAAGGTCTATATTTTCCTTCCTTTCAATGGTACAGGTGCTGTATAATAGGACCCCTCCTGCCTTTACATAGCTTTTAACCACATTAATTATATCATATTGCAGCTTACTTAAGTCTTTAATGTCCTCTAAAGTTCGATTCCATTTGATTTCAGGCTTCCTCCTAATAAGTCCTAAGCCAGAGCAAGGAGCATCTAAAAGGACGTAGTCTACTTTACCAACTAGCCTTTCATCCAACTTTAATGCATCGTAACTCTCCACATCTATTATATCTATCTTTAGCCTTCTAGCATTTTCCTCAATTAACTTAAGCTTATGCTGGAAGATATCCCTACATATGATCCTGCCCCTATTATTCATATACTGGGCCAGATGAGTGGCCTTACCTCCTGGGGCGCTGCAGGCATCAAGGACCAGGGACCCCTCCCTAGGATCCATAATTTGAGCAACCAACATACTACTTTCATCCTGGATGGTAAATAGGCCTTTCTTAAATTCATCCAGTTCAGTTATATTGTGGGCCTCTTCAATAATCAAACAGTCTAAGGCATACCTTCCTTCTTTGATCCTTAGTCCCTTAGCTTCAAGCCTTTCCTTAAGGTCTTCCTTACTAATAAGTAGGGTATTTACCCTAATATTTAAGGAAGGGGTTTGGTTGTTGGCCTTACAAAGCCCTTCCGTAAATTCCAGGCCATGTTCTTCCACCCATCTTTCAACCAGCCATCTGGGGTGAGAATACCTAATGGAAAGATATTCTATTGGGTCCTTTGTGTCAACCCTAGTAAACTTATCTAAATCCCTGCTAACGGACCTAAGAACACCGTTTACATAGCCTACAGTAGCCTTGTGGCCATGTTTTTTTGCCAGCTTAACCGATTCGTTAACGGCGGCACTATTAGGTATCTTATCCATAAATAGGATTTGATATATACCTAGCCTTAAGATTTCCAAGATCTTTGGATGGATTTTTTTTAGTTTAATCTTGGAAGCCTTGGAAATTATATGGTCTATGTAGAGTTTATTTTCCAAAACCCCATATACCAACTCCCTAACTAAGCCCTGGTCTCTAGGATCCAACTTAGTCAACCTATTTAATTGTATATTGGAATAGGCCTTATCCCTATTTATATCCAGTAAAGTCTTTAATGCGATTTCCCTCGGATTCATATCAACACCTCTTATAAATAAGGGATTAGAGGAGGTCCCCCTAATCCCTTCTTCTACTTGTTAATGCTAATAATCTTAACAGCTCTGCTATGGCTGTTATAGTTGCAGCCACATAGGTAAAGGCTGCTGCAGATAACATATCCTTTGCCGGCTTGATACTTTCACGCGGCGATATACCAGCTTCCAGCTGAGCTAAAGCCCTCCTACTGGCATTTAACTCCACTGGTAAGGTTATTACTTGGAATATAACTACTCCTAAGAACAAGGCTATCCCTACTTCAATAAAGAAGGGGCTAATAATAAAGCCAAGGAAGATAAAAATCCATACGAATCTGGAACCAAAGTTTACTATAGGAGCCAGGTTATTCCTTAAGACCAGCGGAAAATACCCATCGGCATGCTGAAGGGCATGGCCCACCTCATGGGCTGCAACGCTCATGGAAGCGATACTTGAGCCATTATAAATATGCCTGGACAATCTAACTACCCTTGACCTAGGATCATAATGGTCCGTAAGCTGCCCTGGCACCTGCTCTATCCTCACATCGTATAGGCCATTCCTATCTAAAATCATCCTAGCCACTTCATAGCCACTTAAGCCAGTGCCACTGTTGATCCTAGAATATCTATTGTAGGCCCCCTTAACCTTAGCCTGGGCCCAAAGGGCTAACAACATAGCCGGTAGTACATAGATAAACCAAGTGCTGTCTAAATAACCATAAGGCATTCCATACATCCACATCACCTCATATCTATTTTAACACAATACCTTCCTCTATACTATTTCCAGCTAAATATTCCCTGACCTTCATGGGCCTTTTATTTGGAAACTGTAATTCTTCTATTACTAAGACCTTATCCTTAGTATTTACATATACTCCATCCTTAGTAACCCTAATAATTTTTCCAGCCTCACCCTTAGAATCCTCATCACTAATTGCCACCCTATGGATTTTAAGCTGTGAGTCTTCATAAAAGGTGAAAGTACCCGGCCAGGGTTTTAAACCCCTAACTAGGTTAAAAATCTCCCTAGCTGACATATTCCAATCTATTTTACCCCTATCCTTATGGAGCATAGGAGCATAGCTAGCCTCCTCATGATCTTGGGGAGTATATTTAGCCTTATTTTCCTTAATATCCAACAGGGTAGATACTAGAAGGTCAGCACCTAGTTGTGATAATTTATCGTGGATACTGATGGCATCGTCCTCATCTAAAATAGTTACTTTAGCCTTGCTTATCATGTCTCCAGAATCAAGGCCTTCTTCCATCTTCATAATGGTGACGCCCGTCTCTTCCTCCCCGTTGATAATGGCCCAGTTAATTGGGGCAGCTCCCCTGTATTTTGGTAGTAGTGATGCGTGGACGTTTATACATTCAAATTTTGGTATGTCTAATACTTCCCTTCTTAAAATTTGCCCATAGGCCACAACTACAAGGAAGTCTGGCTTTATCACCTTCAATCTCTCAATAGATTCTTGGCTATTGATGTTATCTGGTTGGTAGACCTCTAGGCCCAGCTCTAGGGCCTTTTCCTTGACAGGGGTAAATTGAACCTTCTTACCCCTGCCCCTAGGCCTATCCTTCTGAGTTATAACTAGAGATATGTTAAATCCCTTTTCATGAAGTTTTTCCAAGCTTGGTACAGCAAAAGCTGGAGTACCTGCAAAAACTATATTCATCCTAACTACTCCTCTTCTATTTCTTCATCTTCTGCAGTAATATCAACATATTCGATGACCTTATCCGTATACAGGATACCATCTAGGTGATCCACCTCATGGCAGATGGCCGTTGCCAAAAGGCCTGTTCCCTCAAGGATAATCTCCTCTCCCTCTTCATTAAGGTATTTCACCTTAACCCTTTCAGGCCTTTCTACAGTTCCTGCCTTATTGGGAATGGATAAGCAACCTTCAATTTCTATCCTTGAACCCTCTACCTCTATGATTTCAGGGTTAATCATCTTAATAGGTCCTTCTCCCACATCTATTACAACAACACGCCTTAAGATGCCAATCTGTGGTGCTGCCAGGCCTACACCATCAGCATCATTCATAGTTTCCACCATATCATCTAGAAGGGTCTTTATCCTTTCGTTTATTTCTTCCACTGGCCTGGACTTCTTCCTTAGAATCGGGTCTCCCTCTAATCTAATCCTTCTTAGCGCCATAATCTTCCTCCTATAAAATAGTGCTTGGGTTAATATCTATACTGATCTTAACCGTATCTAGATTTAAATTATTCTCATTCTTTATATATACCCTGTAAAGCAGGTCTTTCAACATACTCTTATACTTATCCTCAAGCTTTAATATAATCTGATACCTATAATTCTTCTTAATCCTTTCTAGGGGTGCAGGATAGGGACCCATGATATAGTCACCATAGTCCTTACCATAAATAGCCTTAATTTCCTTCCCAATAATATTATACAATTCCTTGGAAATATTATAAACCCTATTATAATCTTCCCCATAAACCAGTATATTAACTAAATCTATAAAGGGGGGATATAGGAATTCCTTCCTTAAGTTAATTTCCGTCATGAAAAAACTTAAATAATCCTGCTCCTTGGCATGGACTATGCTGTAGTGGTCTGGGCTATATGTCTGAAGGACTACCCTCCCCTCCTCCTCTCCCCTTCCTGCCCTACCAGCCACCTGGGTTACTAGCTGAAAGGTCTTTTCAGGGGATGAATAGTCAGGTAGGTTAAGGCTAGTGTCGGCAGTAATGATACCTACCAGGACCACATCCTCAAAGTCCAAACCCTTGGAAATCATCTGGGTCCCTATAAGTATATCCACCTTCTTATTCTTCATATCCTCCAGAATCCTTTCATAGCTACCCTTCCTGCTGGTAGTATCCCCATCCATCCGCCTAATCCTCGCATGGGGGAAAAGTTCCCTAACCATCTCCTCCACCTTTTCAGTACCTATGCCAAAGTATTTAATATAGCTACTGCCGCATTGTGGACAGATCCTAGGAAGCTGGACCGTTACCCCACAATAGTTACACCTCAGCCTGTTGACCTTTTTGTAGTAGGTCATGGAGATGTCGCAGTTTTGACATTTAACCACATAGCCACATTTTCTGCAGGATACGAAGGTGGAAAAGCCCCTCCTGTTTAAAAAGAGGATGATCTGCTTATTATTTTCCAAGGCCTCCTTCATCTTAGCCTGCAATAGGAAGCTGAAGATGGACCTGTTGCCAACCTCCAACTCCTTCCTCATATCCACCAGGTCTACTTTAGGCATGACCTGCCTATTGGCCCTATACTTAAGCTCCAGTAGGATATACTCCTTCTTTAAAGCCCTATAATAGCTTTCTATTGAAGGGGTAGCTGAGCCTAGGACTAAAAAGGCCTTTTCCAACTCTACCCTCTTGGCGGCCACATCTATGGTATTGTACTTTGGATTCTGGGAGGATTTATATGTAGATTCATGCTCCTCATCGATAACAATCAGGCCTAGATTCTTAAAAGGGGCGAAGACTGCTGACCTGGCCCCGATGGCAATCTTTACCCTACCCTGCTTTATCCTCCTCCACTGGTCAAACCTCTCCCCCTGGGAGAGCCTGCTGTGAAGGATGGCCACCTTGTCCCCGAACCTTCCCACAAACCGGTCTATAGTCTGTGGTGTTAGGGAGATCTCCGGTACTAAGATGATGGAATCCTTCCCCCTCTTTAGCATCTCCTCCACCAGCTGTAGATAGACTTCAGTCTTACCACTGCCGGTAACCCCATGGAGGAGGAATTTATTACCATCGGCTAGTCCATCTACAGAGGACATAATCCGGCCAAAGACCCTCTCCTGCTGCCCATTTAAAATATACTTATTATACCTGGGGATGGCCTTTTTTATAGGGTCCCTATATACCTCCTTATAAAAAAAATTAAGGACTTCCTTCTCCTCCAAGGCCTTAAGGGTGGATAGGCTGGTATTTAACTCCTTAAGGAGGGAATTTATAGACATTTCCCCTTTTTCCCATAAAAAATTGGCGATTTCCAACTGCTTCCTTGCCCTATTGCCAATTATAGAATAAATCTCCTCCAAGCTTAAATCCTTCCTTAAGACTACCCACCTTTCCTTCTTCCTTTTAATGCTGGTAACCACATCTATGATGATCTCGATAACTTCCCTTTCTTCCAAGTCATTTAGATAGCTATTTATATTGCTAATCCTTAAATCCCTCTTTAAATCAGAAAGTTTGACGGCTCCCTGCTCCCTTAAGTAGGAAATTATCATCTCCTCCTCATTATTTAAAGGGGTGTAATGTGAATCTATTAAATCTACAAAGCTATTTACCTCCTTATAGTCCCCCGGGGGCAGTAGGGGTTTAAGGGCCTCCATCAGGGTACAGATATACTCCTCCTTCATCCAGTAGGCCAATTGGATTAACTCCTTGGAGATTATAGGCTTATCGTCTAAAATATCCAGAATGCTTTTTAAGGAATAGGCTCCCTTAAATTCATCCTCTATGGCTAGGAGTAGTCCTACTATGGGCTTGTTTCCCTTGCCGAAGGGAACCACCACCCTCATCCCCTCCTTAGCCAGGGGGATGAATTCCCCCTCTATCTTGTAGGTAAATAACCTATCCAATTGTGAAGCATAGCTATCTATCAATATCTTGCCGTACTTAACAGTCAACTATTACACCCCTTAAGTAAAATGCGAAATTAGCATTTTACCATAATTTCGCATTTTTTTACACCAAAGTATTTATTTAAAGTAAAGAGTTAAACATATATTTAAACATATATTTAAAGTAGACATTTAAAATAGATAATTCAAGTATATATTTAAAGGATTTATTTACTAATATATATTAATAAGGTCTTTATAGACCTTTTTCTTCAATTAAATCCCTAGCCTTATCTAATATCAGGCTAGCCACTCCCCTCTTATCCATCCTAGGATAGGCCTTTTCTTCCCTTTCATCGATGATGGTAACTATGTTAGTATCGGACTTAAAGCCAGCCCCTTCCTGGGTTACATCGTTGGCCACTATAAAGTCAAAGTTCTTCTTCCTTAACTTTTCCCTGGCATAGTCCACCAGATTGTCCGTTTCAGCTGCAAAGCCAATTACTATCTGCCTATCCTTCCTATTGCCATAGTAGTGGGCAATGTCAGGATTTCTAACTAGTCTAATGTTTAACTCATCCTTACCATCATCTTTTTTCTTAATCTTAGTTTCACTCATAGCTTCAGGCCTATAGTCTGCAGGGGCTGCGGCCTTAATGAGGATATCACAGGAGGCAAAATAATCTCCCACTGCCTTAAACATCTCCACAGTAGTATTTACCCTTACAAATTCCACCCCCCTAGGAGGTTCTAAAGCTGTAGGGCCTGATATCAACACTACCCTGGCCCCCCTAGCATAGGCTTCCCTAGCTAGGAGATAGCCCATCTTACCGCTGGAATGGTTGGTAATATACCTAACTGGGTCAATAGCTTCAATAGTAGGCCCAGCAGTAATTACTACCCGCTTACCAGCCAGGTCCTTCTCCTTAAAGGCATCTATTACATACTCTACTATATCAGCCGGCTCTGCCATCCTGCCCTGGCCGTAGTCACCACAGGCTAGCATACCAGAACCTGGTGATACAAATTCATAGCCCAACTTCTTTAACTTTAACATATTCTCCTGAAATATGGGATTAGTATACATGCCTGTATTCATAGCTGGGGCAAAGACGATCTTGGCCCGGCTGGCCATGATGGTTGTAGTCAATAGGTCATCAGCCAAGCCGTTGGCAATCTTACCTATAGTATTTGCAGTAGCAGGTGCCACCAAGATCATATCCGCCTTCTTAGCTAGGGAAATATGTTCCACATCCCACTTTACTATCTTATCAAACATGCCTAGATGGACCGGATTATTGGATAGGGTTTGAAAGGTAAGTGGATTTACAAACTCCGTAGCTGACTTGGTCATAATGACATCCACATTTGCATTTTGTTTTTTCAACCTACTAACTAAATCTGCAGCCTTGTAGGCTGCAATTCCTCCTGTCACACCTACAATGATGGTCTTATCCTTTAACATCTCTTCACCTACTTAATACTATCTATATTAGGATTTTGGAACTTTACTTTACCAGCCACTATCTCCTCAATGGCTATTGTAACAGCCTTTTTAGATTCTGTTTCTATTAAGGGTTCAGCTCCTTCTATTAATTGACGTGCCCTCTTGGCAGTAACCATAACCAGGGCATACCTACTATCCCCTTCACTCATAACATGATCAAAAGATGGATTTAACATTAATCTTCCTCCTTCTTCATAACCTTTTTCTTTATATCGCTGTGTCTTTTTACCCTGAGTTTTTCAGCCTTTATTATATGCTCTATATCCTTGACTGCATCCTCAACCTTATCGTTGACCACAAAGTAGTCGTATTCACCAACGAAATCCAATTCCTCAAAGGCATTTTTTAACCTTAATTCAATATCCTCTTCCGTTTCAGTACCTCTTTTAATTATCCTATTCTTTAATTCATCCATGGTAGGAGGTAGCAGGAAGACGAAAACCACATTCTTGTAGTTTTTCTTAATCTGAAGTGCACCCTGCACATCTATTTCTAAAAGAACTATCTCTCCCTTTTCAATTTCTTTTAGGACGAAATCCTTGGGCGTTCCATAATAATTATTATGGACGAAGGCATACTCTAAGAATTCGCCTCTTTCAGCCCTCTTCATAAATTCCTCTTCCTCTAGGAAGAAATAATTAACTCCGTCCTTTTCACCAGGCCTTGGTTTCCTGGTAGTTGCAGAAATTGAAAATACAATATCCTTATTTCTCTCTAATAAAGCTTGACTAACTGTACCCTTACCTGATCCAGATGGACCTGATATGACTAATAAAAAACCCTTTGACAATCTAAGCCACCAACCTTCTTATATATTATTCTTCATCTATATCCTTATTTTCTTTCGTATTTAATCGATTTCCAATAGTTTCTGGTTGAACAGCAGTTAATATGACATGTTCGCTATCTGTAATAATTACAGCCCTGGTCTTCCTTCCGTAGGTAGCATCTATAAGCAAACCCTTTTCCCGGCTGTCTTGAATGAGTCGCTTAATAGGGGCTGACTCAGGGCTAACAATGGCTATGATCCTATTGGCAGAAACCATATTACCAAAGCCAATATTGATTAATCTTATCATATTAACCTCCCTTTACTCAATATTTTGTATCTGTTCCCTGATCTTCTCCACTTCCGCCTTTAAGTCAACTACATACTTTGAAATCTCCATATCATTAGCCTTAGAACCTATGGTGTTAATCTCCCTGTTGAATTCTTGTACAAGGAAATCCAACTTCCTTCCTACAGGATTATCCTCCTCTAGGATGCTTTTAAACTGCTTTATATGGCTTCTAAGCCTTACTATTTCCTCATCTATACTACATTTATCTGCAAATATTGCCACTTCAATACTTAAGCGGTCTTCATCAATTTCTAGGCTATCATCTAAAAGCTCGCTGATCCTTTCCCTTAATTTATCCCTATATTCCTCAACAACTAGGGGAGCCCTTTCATCTACCAGCTCTAGCATATCCTGAATTAAATCTAGTTTCAATAGCAGGTCCTCCTTCAGCTCCTGGCCTTCTTTAAGCCTCATCTGAAGAATATTTTCAATGGCCATATCTAGAGCATTCATCAGACATTCCTCTAACAGATCCTCATCCAGCTCCCTTCTTTCCGTCCTAACTATTTCATCCATAGTTAGGATGTCATCGAGTTTGATTTCTTCCTCCAGCTTAAGATTCTTAACTAAGTCCTCTAAGGCTTCTTTATATGACAAAGCAAGGGGTATATCCACCTTTACGTCTATGGCAGATTCCTTTATGTACTCCAGATTAATATATATATCTATCTTGCCCCTCTTTAAGCTTTCCTTAACCCTCTTCTTTATGGTATCTTCTAAATAGGAAATATGGCGGGGTAATTTAACTAATACGTCACCATATCTATGGTTTACTGACTTAATCTCCACCGTAAACCTGTAGAGTTCATTCTCATATTCCCCTTTGCCATAACCGGTCATGCTCCTTATCAAACTATCCACCTCTTCTTGCGTATTAAGCTATCTACTTAAAGTATTAAGCACTACTTGCATATTAAGTTATTATTATACACTGGATTTACATATTTTTCTATAATTTATTACAAATTCTTAATATATTATAACATACATTGAATTAACTTTATAATTAAATTGGGAAGTGATATACTCATAGTATTCA
Source organism: Tissierellia bacterium (assembly GCA_012521625.1). GTDB lineage: Bacteria > Bacillota > Clostridia > Tissierellales > Tissierellaceae > JAAYTL01. The sequence goes on from JAAYLY010000023.1 coordinate 28,083, forward strand.
GTTTATTGGAGGGATAGTATGTCATTCGATGGAATAGTAACTAGAGCAGTTGTAGATGAACTTAAGTCTGCCCTAGTGGGTGGTAGAATAGATAAGGTATACCAGCAGGAAAAGGATGAAATCCAAATTCAAATATATAATAAGGGTAAAAATCATCGTCTTTTAATCTCAGCAAGTAGCAACAACCCAAGAATCTACCTAACACAGTATTCTAAAAAGAATCCGGAAAGTCCACCAGTCTTTTGTATGTTTTTACGAAAGCACTTAATAGGAGGTATCATCCTCAATGTAGAACAATACCTTATGGATAGAATAGTAGTTATAGATCTTTCTTCCCAAGATGAACTGGGCCTTCCTATAGAAAAGAGGCTGCTAGTAGAGATCATGGGCAAGCACAGCAATATCATCCTTATAAATAAGGAAAACGGCAAGATCCTTGACTCCATCAAGAGGGTCCATGAGGATATGAGTAGGATCAGGCAAATCCTACCAGCTATTAAGTATCAATATCCACCTAGCCAGGATAAGAGAAACCCCCTTGAAACGGATAGGGAAGAATTTTTTAACCTACTTAGTAAGGACAAGGCCGGCATTCAAATCTATAAATTCATCTACTTTAATTATATGGGTTTAAGTCCCTTGGTGAGCAAGGAAATCTGCTTCAGGGCCAATATAGATATAGATAGGTCCCTAGGAAGCCTAAATGATGAAGAAAAGGAAGAGCTATATGTAGCCTTTAGTGGAATTGTTAAAGACCTTAAAAATAATAATTACAAGCCCCTATCTGTCTATGATAAGGAGGAAACTATGGTGGCCTTCTATTCCCTAGATCTTGAGATGTATAATTCCTATGATAAGAAGTATGAAGACTCCATATCTAGGGTTTTAGACAACTACTATAGGAAGAAGGATATAGAGGATAGGATAAGGCAAAAATCCCAAGCCATCAGGAAGGCCATCCAGGCAAGATTAGAAAGGACTAAGAATAAACTTGCTAAGCAGAAGGAAGAATTATTAGACAGCCAAAGCCGGGAGAAATATAAGATTTATGCTGACCTAATCTCAGCTAACATCTATCGCATCCCTAAGGGGGCTGACCAGGTAGAGTTGGAAAACTTCTATGATGAAAATATGACAATCCTTACGGTACCCCTAGATCCTAAGTTGACAGCAGCCCAAAATGCCCAAAGGTATTATAAGAGGTTTTCAAAACTGAAAACAGCGGAGAAGTTGCTGCTAGACCAGATACCGGAAACGGAAGAGGAAGTCCTCTATTTTGAGAATATCCTCTTTAGCCTTGAAAATGTGGAGGAGATCCAGGAGCTAGATGAAATTAGGGAAGAACTTATTAAGGAAGGCTATATAAAGGATACAAGCAGGAGCAGGAAGAAGCGTAAAGACCAGGAAGCACCTTCCAAGCCCTACCACTATATTTCCTCAGATGGCTTTAGCATCCTAGTAGGTAAGAATAACCGTCAAAATGAGCAGCTGACCCTAAGGACAGCCCGAAAGGAAGATATCTGGCTCCACGTTAAGGGTATGCCAGGAAGCCATGTTATTATCAGGAGGGAAAATAAGGAGGTTCCAGAGTCCACCCTCATGGAGGCTGCAGTCTTGGCTGCCTACTACAGCAAGGGAAAAAACAGCAGCCTGGTAGATGTAGATTATACTGAGAAGAAAAACGTAAGAAAGCCTAATAAGGCGAAGCCAGGGATGGTAATCTATGAAAACTACAACACCATTACCGTTAAGCCAGATAGGGGTATAGTCAATAAATTAGAATTAGTTGAGTCCTAAAGAAAAATCCCAGTTCTTTTTAAAGACTGGGATTTTCTTAATACTACTTTATCACTAATTTTAAAGATTAGCTTGTAATTATCATTTTACAAGCTATTACTTTATAAGCTTTGCTTTATAAACTATTACTTTATAGACTATTATTCAATATATGACTTTTTACAAATTACCTTTTAACTGAAATTCTCTCCTTAATAAGTACCTGGTCTTGCCCGTCCGTCTCCTTAAAGTTTACGTCTATAATCTCCAATTTGGAAGTAGGCACGTTTTTCCCTACATAATCAGCCCTAATGGGTAACTCCCTATGTCCCCTGTCAACTAGGACTGCCAATTGGACCCTGGCAGGCCTGCCGTGCTTAATAAGGGCATCTAGGGCTGCCCTGACAGTTCTACCAGTAAAGATTACATCATCTACTAAGACCACCTTCTTACCCGTCACATCATAGTTAAATTCCTCATTGATTACTGGTAGGTCCCCTAGTTCGGAAAGGTCGTCCCTATATAGGGTTATGTCCAGTTCATAAACTGGTACCTCTTCCCCTTCTATTTCATGGATCTTCTTCGCCAACCTCTGGGCAAAGGGGACTCCCCTAGTCCTTATGCCTACCAAGACTAAATCTTCAGTCCCCTTGTTTTTCTCTAAGATTTCATTGGCAATACGGGTTATGGACCTGTACATGGCCTTTTCATCTAATAATCTAGCTTTCGTCCTCATAATATCACCTATTTTTTATATTTTTGGATGAACTCCTTGAAAGCTAAGGGCAAATCCGTTTCAAACTCCATATATTCCTTAGTCCGGGGGTGTATAAAACCTAACTTTCTAGCATGTAGGAATTGTCCGTCGTATTTACGGTCTTCCTTCCTATTGCTATATACCGGATCCCCTACTATGGGATGGTTTATATGTTTAAAATGGACCCTGATCTGGTGGGTACGGCCGGTCTTTAAATTAGCCTGTACCAGGGTATATCCATCTAAGTAATCTAAGACCCTATAATAGGTTATGGCCCCCTTGCCATTCCTGGCATTTACCGCCATCCTCTTCCTATCCCTAGGGTCCCTACCTATGGGGGCATCGATTATCCCTTCTTCATTTTTAAGGACCCCATGGGTTATGGCCACATACTCCCTTAGGATTTCCCTATTCTTAAGCTGCTCCGAAAGGAACCTATGGCTGTTGTCATTTTTAGCCACCACCAAAAGGCCTGATGTATCCTTGTCCAACCTGTGGACTATGCCGGGCCTGATGATGCCGTTAATTGACGAAAGGTTGTCGATATGATATAGTAAGGCGTTTACCAGTGTACCCCTGTAATTCCCTGGGGCAGGATGGACTACCATATCCTTAGGCTTGTTTACTATAACTATATCCTCATCCTCATAGTGGATATCCAAAGGAATATCTTCAGGAACTATTTCCAGCTTCTTAGGCTTAGGAATCTGAACCTTAATATAGTCCCCTTCCTTAACTAAGTACCTAGGCTTTTTAGTCTCCCCGTTGACTAGGACTAAGCCCTCCTTAATCAATTTTTGAATAAAGGATCTTGAAACTTCATTTAGCTGAACTGCTAAATAGACATCTAGCCGCTCATCATCTTCCTCATCTACAAATAATTCAATTAAATCCATTCATATCACCAATTTCTATCTTATCAAATAGGACTAAATAGACAATAAAAATAGTGCTGATGACTACACAGATATCAGCAATATTAAAAACAGGAAAGTCGTATCTATTAATCAGCCTGACACTGATGAAATCTACTACATAACCCAACCTGACCCTATCTATAAGATTTCCAATGGCTCCAGCAATTAAGAGGGCAAAGGAGATCTTAGTTACCTTGTTCATCTGATGATAATATCTGATTAGGTAGAGGGTAATAATTAAAACTACTGCTATGGTGATAATTAGGAAGAGGGTTCTCTTGCCCTGTAGGATACCAAAGGCCGCCCCCCTATTTTCCACGTAAGTAAATTGTAATAAGTTTTCTATAATTACTACCGGCTTTTGTCCCTTAAGGTACTTAACGGCTGCATACTTGCTAATTTGGTCTAGGAATATAAATAAAGCTGCAATGATAAAAACCAATTTCCTCCTCCTTCATAAATAAAGAGGCAATTAAGCCCCTAAATTTTCTAGATCTTCAGATTCATCTTTCATTAGTTCTATTTTCTCTGATTCTTCTATTTGATTGTCTTCCTCCCTTTCCACGTCCCCTTCTGTATCTATAATCTGCTCATAAAATTCATTTAGAGAAAGTAAATGGGCCTCTATAAAGGATTGATACCTGGTTTTAAAGATGAAGATCTCCTTCTTTAGGTGTTCATATTC